>JAPUKX010000326.1 GCA_027295435.1 Planctomycetota bacterium
TCACTGGCATCCCGGGCCGCCACCGAGCGGCGCCACCACCGCCCCATCGCTTGCCGGCGCCACCACGCAACGATCCACTATCCAGAATCCGCAGCCTTGGCAATATGACCCGGCGACCGACCGACACTGGCATGCCGGCCCTAATCACTGGGACGCCGGGCCGCCACCGAGCGGCGCCACCACCGCCCCATCGCTTGCCGGCGCCACCACGCAACGTTCCACTATCCAGAATCCGCAACCTTGGCAATATGACCCGGCGACCGACCAACACTGGCATGCCGGCCCTGATCACTGGGACCCCGGACCGCCGCCCGCCGGCAAATCCTCCCCGGGCGGGTAGGAAAACCTCTGCGTCGCTCGCTTGATGCGCGCGCCGAGCACCCGATTCAACCTCGTCGAGGCTCTAGCCCCGCACGGGTGTGCGGGGTTCCCGCAGGTTACCACCCGCGGCTGTGCATCAGATAATGCGCGCGAGTAATTCCTCCTGTGGTTACTCAGCATCTGCCCAGCGAGAGCAATGGATGTGGAGCTATGAAACGATCTTCGGGCCGCTGTCGTTGGGCCTGTGCAATCTCTTGGACCAGGTCAGATCAACTGCTCGCACGGCCTTGAAAAGAGCCTTTTGGTATTCAGCGAGCGTCAGCGGCTCGTGGCGGCGAACGCTGACCACGAGATCATAGCCGCTGGAGAGGTCATGTTGCATTAACCGAAAGGCCTCGCGCAGGCGGCGCTTGATTCGGTTGCGAGCGACGGCCGTGCCCACCCGGCGGGAAATCGCAAAGCCAAGCCGGGGATGGCCAAGCTGGTTGGGCAGGGCCCAGACGAGCAACGGGCCGACGGCCGTGCGCACGTTCGCCCCAAAGACCAACTTGAATTGTCCCGCACGGGTCAGCCGCATCTTCCGCCCAAGACGGGAGCCGTTCGCCTTTGGCTGAGAGCTCATGGCTATTGCCTCATGCCTCTCTTCTCAATCCCTATTCAGCTCGTCTTGGTACTTTCGCATCAGATGCGATCGAGTAATCAGCCCCAGCACCCGACCGCTGCCGGATTCATCAAGCACCGCCAGACTGTGCACGTCGTGCCTGCTGAACTTGTCCAGGACGACATCAAGCGTATCATCCGGCGTGACCACCGGCAGATCGCTGCGTTGCAACTCGTTCACCTGCAACAAGGGGATCGCTTCACGGTATACCAATGCCGCCCGCAGATCATCCCCCGTCACCATGCCCACGTAATGGTCCTGCTCATCAACGACGACGAAGTCGCCGGTCGACGACTCCTCACTGAGCTCCAACAGCCGCTGGGCCGAGTCGTCCGGATGCACCATCGCCGGCCGATCAAGCGGCACGTCGCTGACCGACAGGCGCCGCAGGATGGTCAAATCGCTCATGGCTCCGACACGGACTCCCCGGCGAGCAAGCTTCAGGGTGTAGATGCTTTGCCGCGATATGAGTTGCGAAACGACGGTGCTGATGACTGCGGCCAACATCAACGGCAGGATGATCTGATAGCTACGCGTGATCTCGTAGACGATGAGGATGGCCGTAAGCGGGGCGTGCGTCGTGGCCGCCACCACTGCCGCCATGCCCACCAGCGCATAATGCTCGGGACTGGCGGGGTGACCCCATCCCAGCGCGTCAACCGCGATGCCGAACGCACCCCCGACGCAAGCCCCCAGCATCAGCGAAGGTGCAAACACTCCGCCGGAGCCTCCGGAGCCGATCGTCAAGCACGTCGCCACCACCTTCAATCCGCACAACACGATCAGCGCCATCAACAGACGCCCGTCCGAACCGTGGCCGTAGTACTCCGGGCTCAACAGGCTCTTGATGACCGGGTATCCGTTGCTGAAGAACGGCGGCATGTTCTGCTGGGGTTCCATGAGCAGGACGTAGCCGATACCGATCGCCCCCAACAGCGCCGCCCCGGTGATGGGCTTGAGGATCGGGTGCAGATTGATCCGGGCGTATCGGTCCTCGGTCCAATACAGCGCCTTGATAAACACCATCGCCGCAAGTCCACACACCACGCCGAGCACCAAGTAGTTGGGGATCTCCAGTGCCGTGAACGCGCCGATGTTGAAGTCCTCGACCACGGCGAAAATTGCTTCGTTCTCGCCGAGATACGCCTGCGTGCACACGGCCGAGAACACCGAGGCGATGACAATTGGCGTAAACGTCCGCAGCGAGAAGTCGCGCAGCAGGATCTCCAGCACGAAGAAGATACCCGCAATGGGGGCATTGAACACCGAGGCGATCCCCGCCGCGGCTCCGCAGCCCAGGAGGGTGCCGGTGTTCTGGGGGTTGGCGTGAAGAAGCTGGCCGATCTTTGAGCCCATGGCCGAGCCGATCTGGACAATCGGCCCCTCCGCCCCGGCTGATCCGCCCGAGCCGATGGTGCAGATCGCTGACATCCACTTGGCGATCGCCACCCGCAGCTTGATTCGAGATTTCTTGCGGTGAATGGCGTACAGCACTTCGGGCACACCGTGGCCGCGCGCTTCGCCGGCTAGAAAGTACACGATCACCCCGGCGAGGAGTCCCCCCGCCATCGGGACCAGCGGGATCATCCACAGCAGTGCGTTGGCCGGAAGTCTCTCCGCTGCCTCTTCCGTGAGGTGGATTGTCTTCATGAAGGCCAGGGCGACGCCGGCGGTGATGATCCCGATCGCCGCCGCGACCAGGACAAGATACCAGTCGCGCTCGAATCCGAGCTTCGCGCTGAGCCGCCTCAGCCGCCTCGCTACAGGGGTGCGCATCAATCGAGATCGCCGGGGCCGAGGCATGGGAAGGGATCAGTCTATCCCCCCAGCCGCCCCAGGCTCAAGGGTCGCGCCGCGACTCCTGGTCGCCGCCCAGGTGCGCACCGAAGAAATCGATCGTCAACTGATCGATCTCGGGGTGCGTCTCGCGAAGGGTGTTGTGGTCACCGCCGGCTAGCTCGACCAGCTCGGCGGCCGCTGCCGCCTCGGCCAGGCGCCGGCTGTGGCTGATGGGGATCGTCCGGTCGGCGGTGCCGTGGACGAGCAGGATCGGCCGATCGATCCGCCCGATCGCATCAACCGGGCGGTAATTATCCTTGATCAGCAGCGTCGCCAGCCCCCGACTCACGAACCCCGGCGAATCGCCGCCCACCGCGCTCGCCGCCATGTCGCGCCAGCTTGCGAACGCCGACACGATGACTGCGGCGCGAATCTCCGGCCGATCGGCCATCACATTCAGCGCGATCGACCCCCCCAGCGACTGCCCATACAGGCCGATGCGCTGCCGGTCGATATCTTTGCGAGCCAACAGGGCATCAAGGGCGGCGTGACTATCAGCGATCAGCGGGCCGCGCCTTCGAGCCGAGCCCTCGCTTCGCCCGTAGCCGCGATAATCGAAGATGAACAGGTTGAACCCCCCCAACGGCAGGTGCTCGGTGAACCCGATGTGTGACTCAATGTTCCCCGCGTTCCCGTGAACCTGCAGAATCGTCGCAGCCTGCTTCGGCAGCGAGTGCGCGCCTTGAGCGGGGATAAACCACCCGTGCAAGCGTGTTCCATCACTTGAC
>JAPUKX010000327.1 GCA_027295435.1 Planctomycetota bacterium
TGTCAGGCGGCTCGAACGGCAGCTCCGCGAGTTCGATTCGATGTATCGGCTGGCGATCCCCTCGGATCAGCCGATCGCCGAGCGGCTCCTGCTGGATTTCGGAGGCACGTTCCGATTCGGGTTCTACGCCATCGACGCACCTTCCGGCGAGACCCGCATCCTGCGACAGAGCGATGCTCGGCTGTACCTGCGGGCCGAGCTGGATGGCGCGCATCGGTTCTTCGGCCGGCTTCGATTCCTCTACAATGACTGGAACGGAGGCGACTCGTTCGACGGACGAGGAGACGAGCTGGAAGATCCGATCGGAGATCGGTACTGGTATCAGTTTGATCTTCGTGGGGCGATCCGCGCCGACCGCGGAGAGCATGTGCCGTACAACGTCAACATCAAGGCGGGCAAGCAATTCGTCACCTGGGGATCAGGACTCACGCTGAGCCACGCGCTGTACGCCGGCCTGCTGAACGTCGAGCTGGCTGACTTCGGCCTGATCGGCCTCGTCGGCCTGACGCCTTCGGGGGATACGGTGGATTTCGACGGGTCGCGTCCCGGCTTCGACACCGACACCGACCGTGTGTTTTTCGGCGGGGCGCTGGAATACCGACGGTCGGCCAACCATCGGCCCTATGTCTTTCTGCTGGCACAGCGCGATCACAACGATCGTGACTCTGCGACGTTCGCCAGTCCATTTGGCGCGATTCCCACGCGGTTCAACTACGATTCGACCTACCTCGGAGCCGGCTCGCGGGGGAGTGTCGGGGCCAACTTCCGCTATCGCGTGGAGATTGTGCACGAGTTCGGCGAGGGGCTGAGCAACTCGTTTGATACAACGACCGGCCTGGCCGTTTCCCAGACCACCGAAGACATCGACGCGTGGGCCGGGCTCTTGGGCCTGACCTACCTTCTTCGCGACGAAGCCGATTCCCGTATCGAGTTGGAGATGATTGGCGGATCAGGTGACAAAGATCGTATCGACTCCGCTGACACGTTCGGCGGTAACCGTAGCCGAACCGATGACCACGCGTTCAACAGCCTCGGTTACGTCAACACGGGTCTCGCCCTGGCCCCGGAGCCGTCCAATCTCCTTGCGCTGCGCCTTGGATTCAGCACTTCACCGCTAAAGGGAGTGAAAGGCTTCGACAAGGTGCGAGCCGGGGTGAGCGGATTTCTGTTTGCAAAGATCGACGAAGATGCGCCTCTCAACATCAACACCACCGCTTCAACATTCCTGGGAGGCGAGATCGATCTCTTCCTCGACTGGCGAATCACGTCTGACATCAACGCCCATGTGCGCTATGGCGTGTTTCTTCCCGGGAATGCCATACCGTCAGGTGAGGACGATCCCAGGCACTTTCTTTATGCGGGGCTCGGCTATGCGTTCTAGCGTCGTGCCTTTGGCGATTCTTCTACTGGCATCGGCCGGCATGACCGGCTGTGCCCGAACCGTGCTCGATTCGTCAGCGGTCGATGAATGGTCGGGTGACGAAGCCGAGCTGGAGTACTGGGAGCATCTTGAATCGCAGCGGGTGGTGACGAACCACGATGCGCTACACGGGCTGCTGATGTTGGCGGATGGCGCCGATTCCCATGAGACGTACGAACAGCGCCTCGCGGACGCCAGGGAGCGCGCGTGGATAGCCGGCGACGCCGCGCCTGGGGCCAACGAGTCCGCTGCGATCGGCATGATGGCCGTGGCGGCCTGCGACGTCCTTTCAGTCAAGGGTGGGCTGACGATGCGGTTATTCGGCCCTTCGCCCCGCTACTGCACCCGCGAGCTGATCTTTATGGACATTCTTCCGCAACGAACTGAGCATCAGTCATTATCCGGGCTAGAGTTTATTGATCTGGTCGGCCGGATAGAGGATCGCCTCGCCGAGGAGTCGGGAAGTGGAAAGGAGTGATCGATGAAAGGAAAGCAAACTCGCTGGGCCGGGCTGAGCGTGGTCGTGAGCGCTGCGTCGCTCATCCTGTGCGGCGTGGCGAACGGCCAGGGACATCTGCCTGCGAAGCCCGATCACAAGGAGACGACTCCGGCTGAGCCGGCCCCGGAGCAGGTCGGGCCGCGGGTCCCTCGACTCGTCGAAGCGTTGCCCGATGGCCAGACCAAGCGCCTCCAGGCCTTGGTCATCGACGTGCAGGGGCGTGCTCAGTGGCGGCCCTCCGACAAGGCGCCGTGGAAGAATGCGAAGGTGAACGACCTGCTTGACCCCGGAGCCGGCATCCGAACCGGGCTCCGCTCCTCGATCACAATGCGGGTGGGCAAGAATGCCACGATCCTCGTCGGCCGGTCAACCCGATTGGACTTGCCGCAGATTCTGCAAGAGGGGGCAGTGTTGCGAACTCGTGCCGCGGTCCGAAGGGGGCGAGCTGATTTCAAGGTTGATCTGGTGGGCCTGACGAATGACTTCGCTGTGCTCACCCCCACGACAACGCTGGCCGTGCGAGGAACCGGTTTCGCGGTGAAGTGGGGCGGCTTGGAAGGTGTCGAGATCGAAGCTCTTGCCTCGAACGTCATTCATGCCATCGAGGTGCAATACTTGCTGACCAGGCTGCGCTACTACCTCTCCGGCCAGGCCGTCAGCCGCGAAGGCCGACCCGACCCGGTCGAGGCGGCACTTGGCAAGACGGTCAGCCGCCCGATCTCCGGAGCCCTCAGCGAGACTGAACTCCTTGCAGAACTACAGAGTGAACGAGCGGTTGATTACAGCCGCATCGGCCTCGAATCCACCGTGGCGCTCGTTTCAAGCTTTGAGCCGCCCCCAATGGATGAGCCTAATGGGATGCCGCCGGAGGGCTTTCTCCTGGCCATGCTGGTCTGCGACAATCTTCACGAGTTCTTCTTCGCGTATCAGAACGTGCTCGACAGCGAATTGGGTTTCGACTCCTTGATTCAGGTCTTTCTGTTCTCCCAGCTGGTGGATGAGATTCAAGCGTTCTGTGAACAGCTGGAGCAGTTCGACGGCAATCCGTTCCAGAACATCCTCAATCAGGTCACTGCGTTCTGTCACACCTACTCAAGTTCGCCCGAGGTCGAGCTGTGCATCAGTCTGTTCCACGATCTAGTCCAGGGCTTCGCCGATGACGACTTGTAGGAATGAGCTTGGTGGCTCGGCCGCGGGGCGAAGCCGGTTCGCTTCTTGCTTCGGACGATTGGTGGATGTGGACGCAAACCACGAGTATTTGCAGCCCTGACGGAACTGACAACCGCGTATCGTGACCAGCCACGCTCGCCAGGCAATTATCCTCGGGCTGACCGTCACCTTCCTGGTCGTCGTTATCGAACTGCTCGGAGCGTTTGATGCTTTGGAGCGCGAGGCGATCGACCTTCGCTTTGCGCACGCCAGATGGCGCAGCGAGCCGTTGTCCGATCAGATTCGTTTCGTGGACATCGATGATGGCGCGCTGGAGTCGGTCGGGCGCTGGCCGTGGCCGCGAACCAGGCTCGCGGATGCCATCAACGAGCTGCGCCGGGCCCAAGCGCGCACAATCGCGCTTGATGTTTTCCTTGATGATGCCCAGGACCCCGATGCGATCGACCACGATGCCAACCTGGCCGAGGCGCTATCGGCGGTGCGATGCGTTCTGACTGTCCGCGTCGATGACCGGGAGCCGTTTGATGCAGTGTGGCAGACCCGGCGGGGTGCTGCGGAGCGTCGGCGGCTGCTCGATGTGCTCAGTCGGGACATCCAACTCGAATCCAGCCAGGCTGTCCAGCAGGCCCAGTTGACCGGACAGCGGCACTCGCGGTTCGGCGCCAGGCCGTTGGAGTTCAAGAAAATAGCCGCGTACGAGGCGCTGCGGCGGCTGTCTACTCAACCCGATAGCGAGTTGACGTTCGAGCAGTTCGTCGGGGCCGTTGCCCCGAGGGTTGATGAGCATATTGGAGATTTTCCCCAGTTGCGATTGTTGCGCAATGCGTGGTTCCAATACGAAGCGTGGCGGCTCGCGGGGCCGCTCCTGCTGCCGGGGCCCTCCACGGGCTCGTACCGGGACAAAGCGCCGTTGCCGACCTTTGTCAGGCATGCCGACCTCCTGGGGTTCGTCAATCGCCAAGAGGATGCGGACGGCGAGGTCCGAAGATTGCAGCTCCTGCGGCCGGCACGCGGCGGCAGCGCACTGCAATTCGGTCTGGCGGCTGCTGCTTTACATCTGCGCGTCGGGCCGAGCGCGATTCACATTGATGATGACCGTGCGGTCATCGGTGAAAACGAGCTGCCGCTTGTCGGGGGTCACCTCTGGCTCGCCTGGCCGACGACCGAGACCGATTGGTCAGGCGCGCTTCGACGTGCGGAGACTGAGCAACCAACCGTGGGCCGGATTTCCATCGCCGCGCTGATCAGCCTCGCCGAGCAGCGTCGAAAGCTCGCCCGAAACAAGGATGGCCTACGGGATCTTGCCCGAGCAATCCTCAACCGTGAAACGCTGCCGGCGGGGGAGCTTCCCCAAGAGTTGCTCGAGGAGGTCCGAAGCGAGGTCCAATTCCAGTTGGATTCCATGCAGGAGTTGATTGACGGCGGCGCGCAGCTGACCCAGCAGGATGAAACTGACATTGCCGACCACCAGCATTGGCGCTTGCTGGAAGAGGCTGTGGTTACGGGAACCCAGCGGATCGCGGAAGCGCAAAGGAGACTGACCGATGAGCTACGAGACAAGCTTGTGTTCATTGGTCTGACGGCGACCGCGGCCACCGCTGACTCCGTTCCCACACCGCTGGGCAGTGAGACACCCGGCGTCGTCGTCCACGCCGTCGTGGCTGATATGGCGTTGACCGGGCGCCGGGTTCGACCGGCGCCGTCGTGGACCGGTTGGGCGCTGGCGGCATTGTTGGGATTGTTGTGCACGTCGTTGGCAGCGCGCTTGACACCGGCGTTCTCCACGATGTTCGTCCTGGTGATGCTTGGGGGGTACGTCGCTGTGGCGGGATGGTGGTTCTTTGGATCGACGGGTGCGATCTTTCCCATGGTCGCCCCCATCTCAGCCGGGGCCGGCTCGTGGATCGCTTGCACCGCCCTTGAGGCAACGCTCTTTCAACGCGATCGCCGGCGGATCACCCGGCGGTTCAAGAGCAGAGTCTCGCCTCAGTTGGTGGACTACCTCATTGAGAATCCGAACGCCGTGAGCATGACCGGCGAACAGCGCGAAGTCACCGTCATGTTTCTTGACCTCGCCGGATTCACCGCCATGACCGAATCGCTCGACGGGGCGATCGCGGTCGGCGCGCTCAACCGATGCATGTGCGAGCTGACCAGCCACATCACCTTCAACCAAGGGTACGTCAATAAGTTCCTGGGCGACGGGCTGATGGCGTTCTGGTCGGCGTTTCGCCAGGACCCCGATCAGGCGGTTCGGGCCTGCACCAGCGCTCTGGAGTGCCGTGATGGTCTCGAGCGGCTGAATCGTAGTGATGGTTTCGCGCACCTGCCGTCATTGTCGGCGCGCTTCGGGATCGCTACGGGGCGGGTCATCGTCGGTGACTGCGGCGCGCCTCCCCAGCTCAACGACTACACCGTCATCGGCAACGAGGTCAATCTTGCCTCGCGCCTGGAGTCGGCCAACAAGCAGTTCGGCACCAGCATTCTTATCAACGAACGGACACGCGATCAGCTCGGCCGGGCCGAATTTCGAACACGACCGATCGGCAGAATCATCGTGGTGGGGCAGACGGTCGCGGTGAGTGTGTACGAGTTGCTGCCCGGCGACGCGGATTCAACCATGATCGAGCTGACGACGCAGGCGGTTGAGGCGTTCGCCCGATGCGATTTCCCAGCCAGCGCAGCTGCGTGGAGACGGCTCACGGACACGTTCGGCCCAAGCAAGCTGGCCGAGTTCTATTTGCAGGCGATCGCTGATCCCGCGTTGGTGGTCAACGGCGCGCTGCGCCTGCACGAGAAATGACACTGTCTAGAAAAGACACGCGCATCGTTTGATTCATATCCGTCTAATCCAAATCGGTATGAGCCCTTCTTTGCGCTACTGTCCGGTGCGCTTGATGATGATTGCCGTGCGGTCGTCGCTGGCCGGTCTTGCGTCGGTGAAATCGTTGACAGCGTCCCTGACCGCCTCCATGATCTGCTGCGGCGACCGGTGGTGATGCACGGAGAGAAGGTCGATGACCCGGTCGGCGCCGAACTGCCTGCCCCCACGATCCACGGCTTCGAAAATGCCATCGGAGATCACCGCGAAGATGTCCCCGGGGCGCATGAGAATCGGTGGGGCGATCTCGACGTCCAAGTCGCTCATGATGCCGAACGGCGGCGCGTCCGACTCAGTCTTGTCGAATGTGTCGCGGGCCGCGTCGTACCGCAGCAGCGGCGCCTGACCAGCGCTGAAACTCCTCAACGTGTGGTCCGTCGCGTTCAGTTCGCCAAGCCAGGCGGTGACGAACCGTCCGGGCGGCAGGTCATCGCACAGTTGCTTATTCATGTGATGGACGATCTGCGGCAGCCCTGCCCCGATCCGGACGGCCATCCGAAGCATCGCCCGCACCTGGGTGACCGACAGGGCCGGCCCGATCCCGTGGCCGGCGGCGTCGGCCAGCAGCAGCACCGCTCGGTTGGCGTCCCTTGCCGAGGCAAGATTTGGCCCGTCTGTTGTGTCCGCGTGATATCCAATAACGTCGTAGGCGTCGCCACCGGTCTCCTCGGCCGGTTCACTCCAGGCGTCGATGGCGAACCCAGCCAGTGCCGGCAAGCACTTTGGAAAGGTGCTTTGCTGAATGCTGCGAGCCAGTTGCAGATCGCGCTGCAGTTTCTCGCGCACGAGCTGGTCCTCGATCAGCCGGCCGCGCTTGATCGCGACCGCGGCGTGTGACGCCAGGGCGGCCGCGATCTGTTCATCTTCTGCGGCGAACGCCCGGCCGCGCTTGTTCAACACCTGGGCCACCCCAATCAGTTCGCCGTCATACGCCAGCAACGGAACGGTGAGGATTGACCTGGTGCGAAAGCCCGTGCGGTTGTCGATTTCGGGATTGAAACGGTCATCAGCGTAGGCGTCCGGCACGTTGATGATGCGCCGTTCTTGTGCGCATTGGCCGGCCAGACCGAAGTCGCAGGGAATCCTGATCTCGTCGATGGCCGACGGGCCGTCGCCTGCGTCGTCCGGTGGGATCGAAGCGGACCCGGCCTTGCCCAGACCGTGGGCGACGGTCGAGAACAACTCTCGCCCTGCGGGATCGTATTCGAAGACCGTGGCCCGCTCGGCGTCGAGCGTGTCGCGCATCGCGTTGACGATCACCGCGAGGATATCAGTGACATTCGCCGACGCACTCAGATGCTGGGCGACCTCGAGCATTCGCTGGAGGATGTCATGACGAAGTGTGCCCTGTTGATCGGTCATCGTACCAACGCTTCCCGCGCCAAGGCCAGCGGCGACGCCCAGGCGCCGGGAGAAGTGTATCGACATCACGATCGCTGCACCGATGAAGCGAAGCAGCAGGACAGCCGGTTGGTCCCGTCGGCCGGACCCCAGCGGGTGCGCTTCGAGCAGATCGTGCGGAACTTTCGGTGGTTATGATTGGGGCGGCATGGGTCGCACTCGTGCGAATCTGCGATTGTTTGTAGCGGTGTATCCCCCGCCGGAGATCGCTCGCGCGCTTCTTGAGACCTTGGGTGGTCTCCAGCTTCCGCCGCATCGTCTTGTGGGATCCGATCAGGTGCATCTGACGCTGCACTTCATCGGCGACACGCTCGTGACCGGGCTGGAAGCAGCGATCGAGACGGTGCAACGGTCGGCCGGTGGATTGCCTCCGTTTGAGCTTTTGCCGCGTCGGGTGATCTCGCTGCCGCAACGGGGTCGAGCGCGGCTGGTTGCTGCCGAGACGGATAGCCCGCCGACATTGATCGAGCTGCAGCGCCGATTGGCGACACGCCTGGCTCGTCAGCCGAGGCGGACGCCCAGCGATCGGTTCCGCCCGCATCTGACATTGTGCCGGTTCAAAGCCCCCGCGGCGATTCCCGCCGTCGATCTATCTATTGCCGTCCCTTCGTTTGCGGTGCCTCGAATTGTGTTGATGCGAAGTACACTGGCCTCGGACGGCGCGCAGCATGATGAAGTGGCGTCGTGTCCGCTCGTTGCGGTCTAGCCCGGAATATTCACCGCACAGAAGCAAGGCCGGCGCGCTTGGGCCCGTGGAGAGATTGATTGTCGGGTCCGCAACGTTCAACGCCCGATCATCGTCACACCGACGCCTTCAGCGCTTGGCTGGGCTTGAAGCCGACGGTCCTTGATGCTTTGATCATCATGGGTTCGCCCGTGGCGGGATTGCGACCGGTGCGGGCTGGGCGGTTCCTCTTGGAGAACGTTCCAAAGCCGACGATGGTCACGGCATCATCCTCTTTTATTCCTTGTCTGATGGACTTGATGACCGCGTCGATCGCGCGATTGGCGGTGGCTTTGGATCCGCCGAGCTCGGAAGCGACAGCTTCGATGAGTTGGCCCTTGTTCATGGATCAAACTCCTGTAGCTTGGGTGTTGCTCGATACGACAGCCGCGCCGGCCATCTGGGTTGGCCCCTCAAGGTGCCGGCCACGACTGTACCTCCCCCCGACGCGCTGTCAATACCAATTTTTCCGGATTGACATGTCTCGAAGCGGCTGTGGCGGGAGGACCGTGTCAATCGCTCGTCTCGGCTTAGCAGGTGCGCCGCTGGGTCTTGATCACACCCCGCCAACTCTGATCACGCACGACCGGAGGTCCATATGAGCGTCGCCGATATTGTCGTTCAGACCGAGCATCTGGCCCGGGAGGCGTCCACGTGGCTCGCCGGACGATGCAAGCTCATCGTATGTGCGTACGACGACCCGACATTCGCCGACGTTCTTGCCGGCGCCGCGGGGCTTGTGGTGCGCACATACACCGAGGTAGATGAGAAGCTTCTGAGGGCCGGAACGAAACTGAGGGTGGTCGGCCGGGCGGGTGCGGGACTGGACAATATTGATCTTGGGGCGTGTCGAGTCCGGGGGATCGAGGTCGTGTATACGCCTGATGCCAACACCCAAGCCGTTGTGGAATATGTGGTGGGCCTGCTGGCAGATGTCCTTCGGCCGAGGATCACGCTGAGCACGCCGGTGGACCGGGGTCAGTGGAAAAAGTTGCGAGCGGAGACGGTCGGAAGGCGACAGATGAGCGAGCTGACACTGGGGATTCTGGGGCTGGGACGGGTCGGCAAGCGCCTGGCCGAGGTCGCCGGGGCCTTCGGCTGCCCCGTCATCTACAACGATCTGCTGGATATCCTGCCCAGCCAACGGTTCGGGGCGGAGCCGGCGCCCGTGGATCGGCTCTTCGAGCACAGCGACGTGATCAGCGTTCACATCGACGGCCGGGAGAGCAATCAGCATTTTGTTGGGGCTGAGCTCCTGGGCCGTATGAAGTCGGATGTGATCCTGATCAACACCAGCCGTGGATTTGTTGTGGATAGCCTAGCGCTGGCCGCATTCCTGCGCGAGCATCCCCAGGCCCAGGCCCTGCTGGATGTCCACGACCGCGAGCCGTTCGACGCGGCGTATCCGCTGTTGGGCTTGCCCAACGCCCGGCTTTACCCGCACCTTGCCAGTCGC
>JAPUKX010000328.1 GCA_027295435.1 Planctomycetota bacterium
ACGATGCTGATCCTGTTCAACCTCGTCGTGGACGTGCTCTACCGCTGGGTTGATCCGCGCATTGAGCTATCGTAAAGCCCATGCCGTGCACGGCATGGGCTTTGGCCGCGACGCTCATGGCGCACCCATTCGATAATTCCATACGTAACACGCACCTTTGTCGTCGTGATCGAGAATGTATTGATAAACGTTTGTTTGATGCTTGCGACCCGCGATCGGCAGACATCGACAGCGCTTTGCCCACACCGGCGCCATCAAGCTGTCCGCATGAGTCAGCAGGAATGACGCATACTGTTTCGCTAGCCCGACGTAATATCGAGGTCGATGATCGGGGAATCGCCCAAGCAAATGGAAATGATAGGCGTTGACCGTAAGGGCAAGAAGCTCGATCTCCAGCTTCAGCTACCTGTGGACCATCGCAACCCCGGCCATATGCGTCTGTTCGTCAGTCAAGTAGACCGCAGGCTTCCGCATCAAGCGCTTGGAGCGCTGCCGCAACGGATGATCCTTCTCGGGGTGCGGCGGACTCTTATAGTCGCCCTCAACATGTCGGCGATGGTGCCGCTCGCGATACCCCATCTCGCTTCCACGGAGCCACGTGCCGTACGTATTCCCGTTGCAGTGAAACCAGTCGTTCCACGGCCGACCCATGACGCCGACCGTAGCTGATCACACCTGGGGATGTAAAGCCCATGCCGTGCACGGCACGGGCTTTGGCGCCGTGGGGCCTCGCTCCAAACCCGCGCCTGGAAGGGCGGAGTCATGCCGCAGCCTGCTAATGCATCGCCGCGTCGTCGTGCTGAGCGACCTTTTGATGCCGAAGGGCTTTGCGCTCCAGCTTCCTGAGCTGCTTCTCAATCACACGCGCCATTTGTTTCGGAGTATCTTCTTCGAAGCCCTCGTGATGGTAGACGGCGCGGCCATTGGCACCAATAACGTAGAACGTGGGAATCTGGGTGACCTCGTATTCCCGGGCAAGCTCGGTGCCGTTGAGCAGCAGCCCGTACGTGTAGCCGTGCTCCTGCATGTAGGATTCAGGATCACCGCGCTCCCAGGCGTCCACCGCCAACACCTTGACCCCGCGGTCCGCGAAGCGCTCCTGCAGTTCCTGCAGATGAGGCGCGGCCTCCTGGCACGGATCGCACCAGGTGTTCGTAAATCCAAGCACCACGACCTGGCCGTGATAATCAGAAAGGCTCTGCTTGGCTCCGCTGGCACTGGTATAGCTCCAGCCCGGTACCCGC
This sequence comes from Planctomycetota bacterium, assembly GCA_027295435.1. Lineage (GTDB taxonomy): Bacteria > Planctomycetota > Phycisphaerae > Phycisphaerales > SM1A02 > JADFFQ01. The sequence continues at coordinate 1,245 of JAPUKX010000328.1, forward strand.
GAGCCGCTGCACCCGCCCAGACCGGCGCCTAGCAACACAAGACCCAAAGCAAGGCCGATCGATCGGTTCACGATGCGCTGCATGGTTGTCCCCTTCCATAAACAATGCTCGCCAGACATGACCGCATCGGCTCGAAGGACTAGCGACTTGACCGCCCCAGCTTCGGTTTCGCCCTTGCGTTGAAGCGCCCAGACTGCATTGCCAGACCCGCGAAGAACAGCCCCACGCCAGGACCTGCCAATGGAATCAGAGCGACGCCCAACGCTGCATCAGCGGAAAGAGCGGAGGTCCGGTTATCGGCCGCGAGTGCCGGCATCATCAGCCACCACACAACGCCAGTGCACGGCAGTCTGGACGCCGGGCGGAGCAATTGCATAGGCCGGCCGTGCGACGCGCGCTACGGATCGCGCTCCCGTTGTTTATCCTTGCGGCCACCGAGCACGTCACCGAGACCCTTTTTCAGCGCGTCGGTGAGGTCTGGTGCATCATCTCCAATCCCACCCGGGAGGTCCCCCAGCGCTTTATCGAGCACGCTTCCTACCTCGTCCTGGAAACGCTTGGCCAGCTCGGACGCCCCGGCATCAACCAGCGCATCGGCCAGAGCGTTGTCGTCCAGCGTGATCCGCGGATCATCCAGCGGGCCACGCACTTCAATCGGAATAACCAGTTCATCCAAGGTCATCGGTTCCATCCCGGCCAGCGACAGCGTGCAGTGGTGCAGCGTCACGGTCATCGGCAGCTCAATCCAGCCACCCGCGTCTCGGCTCCAACGGCCCTGGGCATCGACGTCGATCGTCCCACCTTGGATCGGCGGGGCGCCCGTGACCGCCAACTGGCGGGCGAAAGTGTCTGTCGCAAGGCCGCGATAACTGAAGGCAATGTTGTTCGCGCCACCTTCTGAGCCGGCGAATCCGATGCTGGCCCGAAGCGTGCCCCCGCTTGATTCGATCCGGGCGCGTGGCGGCTCGGCCAGAAGATACGGGTGGGTCGAAAGGTTTTCACCGTGAATCGTCAGCGTTTCGCCTTCAAGGTGCGACGTGCGCACTTTGTCTGCAACCAGCTCATACACGACGAACGTCGGCGCACCTTCAATCAGGTGATCCGCCTTGGTGCGGGAGTACCCCAGCCGTTGAACCTGCTCGGCCAGGCGGTCGCGCAGCGTCGCTTTCTGAGCGGGATCATCGGTCCCCTGGTCTTGGGGGCCCGCAAGGCGCCCCAGCCAACGGCGAACCTGGGCCAGGCGCTGCTTCCAGGTCTCGGCCTGGCGGAAATACTCCTGTAGCGTCTTTCCGCTGGGCATTGGAATCTGCAGGTCTTCGCTTGGGGGGCGAAGCTTCAACGGTGAGCCCACCAGCCGGCCGGGAACACGCCGCTGCTGGCCGTGGGACGCCTCTACAAAGACGATTCGATCCATGGCGAACCGCTTGCGAAGAAGGTCGGCCGTGCTCACGTCCGCCTCGACACGCCGGGCACGAAGCAGGTCCGTCTCCAAGTCGTTCGGGTCCGCCATCGCAAAATCGATGACCGTGAGCCGGCCGGCGGCGAGATCAAGGTCAACCTGCCCGATATCAACTGTGGCGCCGTTCGCACGCTCCAAGCCGCGCTTCAGAACAGCCGTCACGATCGGGCCGCTTGCGAACTGGTACATCACGCCGAAGAACACGACGACGACAAGGGCAAGGACGACGCCCACGGGTCGGATCGGATTGCCGATCTTGCGCTGCACGAGTTGCTGATACGTCTGCTTGCCATGCCCGCGCCCCACGAGCACAAAGATCAGGCATCGTGCCCACCAGGTGCGAGACAGCTGTACGAATCGCGGTGAGCCCTCTTCCATCGCGGTCATCTTCATACGAAAGCTCGTAATCGACCGGGACACAACCGCACCGAACCCGAGGCCGACAACCAAGCCGACGATGAGCCCGCCGGTCGTGGCGTAGTACTCAAAGCCAAAGAGCGCCAGGACCGGCGCGTTGATCATCGCCTTGAACCCGCCCTGCGTCGGGCCGTCAAGCAACGCTCGACCGAGGATAAAGGAGACCGGCATGAGCACGACTGAAAGCGCCTTGCCCACGAAAGCCGCGATCGTCGCGATGAACAGGTTCGCATTGAGTATGACCAGGAGAAGAACAAGCACGACAACCAGGCCGGGCCCCCGCCCGAAGCCGGGGATGAACCCGAGCATCGATCCCAGTACGCTGGCAAGGATGATCTGCGCAGGCGTCGCCTTACCGCGAAGCAGCTTTGCAACCTTTCGGATGATCATATTGTGACCTCTCCTATGAGCATTCCCACCCGGGCAAGCGCCATGGCAACGAGGCAGCCGATTACCTCGTCATGAAAACGGATCCGCCGAACTCCGCGCGATCGCCAAGGTCCTCGGCGATGCGCAGCAGTTGGTTGTACTTCGCGTTGCGGTCGGACCGGCAGGGCGCGCCGCTCTTGATCTGTCCGCAGTTGGTGGCCACGGCGATGTCGGCGATCGTGGCGTCCTCGGTCTCGCCGGAGCGGTGGCTGATCACTGCTGCGTAGCGGTTTCGCATCGCCAGATCGACCGCGGCAAACGTTTCGGTGAGCGTGCCGATCTGATTGACCTTGATCAGAACGGCGTTGGCGCACCGTTCATCCAGGCCGCGCTGAATGAATGTACGGTTCGTGACGAACAGATCGTCGCCCACCAGTTGGACGCGATCTCCCAGCCGTTGGGTCAGCTTCGCCCAGCCTTCCCAATCGTCCTCAGCCAGGCCGTCCTCGATCGAGCGGATCGGGTAACGGTCGCACCAGTCAGCCCAGAGATCGATCAACTCGTCGGAGCTGGCGATACGATCAGGATCGGACTTGAAGAAGCAGTAGCCTTCCTTACCTCTGGACTTTGCTTCATTGGCCAGCTCGCTTGTCGCCGGGTCGAGGGCGATGAAGATTTGGTCGCCGAGTGAGTAGCCGGCTTGTTCGACCGCCTGCTCGATGAGTCGAATCGCTTCTTCATTGTCTTTGAGATGCGGCGCGAAGCCGCCCTCGTCGCCCACTGCGGTCGAAAGACCGAGATCTTGCAGCACGCGTTTGAGGCTGTGGTAGACCTCCACCCCGGCCCGCAGCGCCTCTGCGAAACTGTCGAAGCGCCACGGCTGGATCATGAACTCCTGGAAGTCCACGGTGGTGTCGGCGTGCTTGCCGCCGTTGAGGATGTTGAACATCGGCACGGGCATCGTCTTCGCCGCGTCGCCGCCGAGATAGCGGTACAGCGGCTGGCTGGTCGCATCGGCCGCAGCATGGGCGACGGCCAGAGAGACGCTGAGGATCGCGTTGGC
>JAPUKX010000329.1 GCA_027295435.1 Planctomycetota bacterium
CTCCACCGTACGCATCGATTGCGATGCCTCGCTTGGCGAGCTTGATCTCGAGACAGTCAGGCGAATCGCGTTGCTGTCACCCTTCGGGCGAGCCAACCCCAGACCGACGCTTCGCATTCGCAGCGCAACGCTTGCCGGGCCGCCAAGGCAGATTGGCGCCAACGGCCGGCATCTAGCCTTGAGTCTGCGCCAGGACGAGCCGACCGGTCGCCGGTGGCTGCGCTGCGTGTGGTGGAACGCGGGCGCGCTCGCGGCTGATCTCGCTGCGGGCATGTGCCTCGACGCCATCATCGAGCCCAAGGTCAACACCTACAACGGCCGCACGAACGTCGAAGCGGAGCTGCGCGACGTACGAATCTGTCAAACATGAGACGGTCTTCCCCTCAGCCCCCGGCTCTGCCGGAGGGTTCCCCTGCTCCCGGCAACAACCCCGCCGCCTCAAGCACACGTCGCAGGCCGCGGTCATCGGAGTCGTCGAATGCCGCGATCTCGTGCGAATCAAGGTCAAGGACGGCCCAGGCCGCACCGGTTTCGTCGATCAACGGCACCGCAATCTCCGACCGGTCGCGCGGATCGCAAGCGACGTAGTCATCACCGAGCTCGCGCACGTTCCGGACAATACGTGTTGTGCGGAACCGCAACGCCTGGCCACACACGCCATGCAAGCCGATCGGTGAACAGGCGGGTTTGTCCCGGCACGGTCCCAGCACGAGCCGCTGATCGTCCGGCTGGCCCGGCTGATCAAGATATAACCCGACCCACGACACACCCTTGTCGTGCAGCGCGGCCCATAGCGCGTCCACCACCGCCCGCATGCGTTGCTGGCACGGACCGGACGGGACCAGGCCCGCAGCGATCCCTGAAAAATCACGTTTCGGCGCAGGCATTCAGGTAAACCCTCAAGCGGTCGCGGCTCAAGTGTAGCGATTTGACGAGCCGCACACGTCAGTACTGGGTCTCGGTGCGTCCAGTCCCCCAAGGCTTAGCCTGCTCACCACAGAGCGAAAGCAGCAAGGTGGTACGCCCGCGGGTTACCACCCGCGGCTAGGGACTTCGTCGCGCTCCGTTGCCTCCGTCCGTTCGTTCCTTGATGCCTTGGTGCCTTGGTGCCTTCGCCGCTTATCCGCCGGCCATGACCTTGCCCATGCTGAAGATCGGCAGCAGTAGGGCCAGGGCGAGGCCGCCGATGACCACACCCATAAACATAATCATGACCGGCTCGATGAAGGCGGTGACCTGCTTGACTGTGGAATCAAGCTCTTCCTGGCTGAACTCCGCGATCCGCTCCATGACCTTACTGAGTTGGCCGGACCGCTCACCAGCGGCGATCATCGAGGAGACATTGGGCGGAATGAACGAACAGGCAAAGGTCGCGTCGCTGATCTGCTGGCCCTTTCGCACTCCGTCCTCCATGGAATCCCACAGCTCCGCGTAATAGACGTTGCCTGTGACTCCCCGACAGATGTCGATGATGTCCAGGAGATTGACGCCGGCCGCCATCAACGTGGCCATGGTTCTCGTCGTCCGGGTGATGTACAAGTGGCCGAACATCCCCCGCACGCCGGGGCAGTGGAGGCGGATCCAGTCGCACACACGTCGGCCGGAGGGCTTTTTGACCCAAATGACCAGCGCGACGATGACGGCCGTCAAGACCGGGCCGTACCACATGTACTGCGTGGTAACGAACTCACTAAGACCCAGCAGAATCCTGGTCGGCGTCGGGAGCGTGGCTGCTCGCTGGTCGTAGATTCTGGCAAAGCGAGGCAACACGAACGACATCAGGAACACCGTCATCGCGATACCCGAAATCATCATGAAGATCGGGTAGCTCAGGGCTCCTTTGATCTGCTTGGCCGTGCGGCGCTCCTTGGCGAGGTAATCACCGACTCGCCCCAACATCGTGGCCATGGTTCCCGAGGCTTCGGAGGCTCGCATCAGGCTAATCATCATCCCTGGGAAGACGCTCGGCCACTTCGCCGCAGCCGCTGACAGCGGTTCGCCGCTGTGGATGTCGTCGCGGAGCACCTCAAGAACTCCGCGGAATTCCTTTCGAGGCGTCTGCTGGCAGAATGAATCGAGCGCTTCAGCGAGCGGGACGCCGGTGTCAAGCATCACTGACAACTGCTGACAGAAACTAATGACGTCCTCTCGTTTGACGCTCTTGGCGGCCTCGCTGCGGCGGATTTGCTGTTCATCCAGCTCGGGAACCGCCCGCATTGGGTTTTCTTCGACTTCGAAGACGAAGCTGCCCTCGGCTCGGAGGCGAGCACTGACATCGTCGGCACTGGAGGCAACCATCGACCCGGTGACGACGGCGCCGTTGCTGTCCCGAGCCTTGTAGGTGTATGTGCTCTGCGCAGGCATCGCCCCTCCCATCACATGCTGGTGACGTAGAAGACCTCCTCAGCAGTGGTGAGCCCACCCTGTACCTTTTCCATGCCGTCCGCGCGCAGCGTGACGAAACCGTTTTTGGCAAGCATTTCCCTCAGCTCCTGGAGGCTTGCGCCTCTGGCAACGGCTGCAAGCAGAATCTCATCGGGAATCATCAGCTCGAAGATGCCGATCCGCCCGGCAAAGCCCGTTCCCCGGCAGCGGGTGCAGCCCTGTCCACGATAGAGACATTCGACCGTGCCGCAGTAGTGCTCCACCGCCTCTCGGATCGCTTGCTCAGGTTCGTAGGACTCCTTACAGTGGGGGCAGATTTTGCGAACCAACCTTTGGGCGAGGACGCCGCGAAGCGTCGCCGCAACCAGATAGGGCTCAACGCCGAGGTTGATCAACCGGGTGACCGCGCTGGGGGCGTCATTCGTATGGAGGGTGGAGAAAGCCAGATGTCCCGTCAGGGCCGCCTGAGTGGTCACGGAGGCGGTCTCCCCGTCGCGAATCTCCCCCACCATCATGATGTCGGGGTCTTGCCGCAGCATCGATCGCATCGCCGCCGCGAAGGTGAATCCCGCCTTCTCGTTCACCTGCGTTTGGTTGATCCCGGGGATGCTCGCTTCGATGGGATCTTCGACCGTGGAGATGTTCAGCTCATCGGAGTTCAGCAGACTGAGCACGGAATACAGCGTCGTCGATTTGCCCGAGCCGGTCGGACCGGTCACCAACACGACACCGTTGGGCTGACGGACGAGCTCCTTCCATGCCTCGAACATCTGGCGCGAGAAGCCGAGCTTGTCCAGCGAGACAATGGAGGTTCGATGATCGATGATGCGGATGACCACCTTCTCTCCGAACTTTCCCGGCATGGTGGAGACGCGAAGATCAATCGGCCGGCCCTCCATCAACGTGTGGATGTCGCCGTCCTGTGGAAGACGCCGCTCGGAGATATCCAGGTTGGACATGATCTTGATACGGCTGGTGATCGCCGCGTGCATCTGATAGGGTGGCATGAGCTTTTCAAACAAACGCCCGTCAACGCGGTAACGGACGCGAAGACGGTGATCATCAGGTTCGATGTGGATGTCTGATGCCCCGTCCTGCACCGCTGAAAAGATCAAGTAGTTCACCAGCTTGACCACGGGACTCCGGCCGGCAACCTCCTCCAGGTCCGCAAGTTCGGTGACCTGTTTCTCGATGATGCTGAAGTCCGCGTCATCAATATCCTCATAAATATCGTCGATCACAAAGACGTTGGCGGCCGGGAGATACGCTTGCAGCGACGCCTCGATCTCCGCGGTGGTCGTCGCCACAATCTGCACCTCGTGCCCGGTCAGTCGTTGAATCTCTTCGACCAAGAACAGGTTGGCGGGTTCGGAGACCGCGACGGTCAACACGTCCCGAACGAGGAACAGCGGCAGAAGGCTGTGCTCTTCCAGAAATTCGCGCGGCAGTAGTTCAACGACCTTCGGATCAGCGATCTTGGCCGCCTGCGTGACAAACGGCACGCCATATCCCTCGGCCAGGACTTCGATCACCTGCTCGTCGGTGACGAAGTTCAGATCCACCAAGACTTCGCCCAGGAGTTTCTTGTGGCCCTTTTGGGCCTGGTGCTCCAGGGCTTCGTCAAGCTGTTTGGCGGTGATGTGCCCCTTGTCGATGAGCGCCTCGCCGACCTGAAGCCATGGACCGACGTCAAGCGTTGAATGAGTGCTTTCCTTCTGATTCATCGTACGTTGGTCCATATCAGCGCAGACTCTTAGCGGCGGATTCAATGCTGTCGTGAATGTTGAAGCGCTTATCCAGCCGGGTGATCACGAGTATCTTGCGGACCGTCTCATTCGGACTGACGAGACGGAGCTGTCCGCCACGCTCCGAGGCCTCGTCGATGATCCACAGCAACGCCTCCAGCCCCGCCGAATCGACGAACGTCAGGTACTCCATGTTGAGCACGACATCGCGGATGCCGGCTGTAAACCGCTCCTGACAGGATCGTCGCAAGCCATCGGCCTGGTCAACGGTCAGCTCGCCACTGATCGTCAGCACAGTAATCGTCTCATGATCTTCATAGCTGAGCTTCATGCGGCCTGCTCCTCGTCCTGCGCGGCCTTCTTCTCGCCGGCTCGATGCTCGGCGAACAGGCGGTCGTACCCGCTGAAATCGATCCGAACGAACACGGGCGCGAACTCAGGATCGAACTGCGTCCCGGCACACTCCATAATCTCTTGAAGCACCTCCGCGCGCGAGAGCGCCGGACGATACGTGCGGGTCGAACTCATGGCGTCAAATGCGTCCGCCAGCGCGATCATGCGGGCGACCTTGGGGATGCGATCACCGCAAAGACCCTCGGGATAGCCCTGGCCGTCCCACCGCTCATGGTGGTAGAGCACGCCGGGAAGGATGTCCCGAAGTTGGGGGATATCCTTGAGGATGCGGTGACCGATTTCGGGATGCTGCCGCATCCAGGCGAACTCCTCCTCGGTGAGTCGTCCGGGCTTCGTGAGCACCGATTCGGGCACGCCAATCTTGCCCACGTCATGCACAACGCCGGCGATATGCATCCGGCTGACCGTGTGCTCATCGAGGCCCATCGCTTCAGCCAGTTGTTGCGTCAGATGCGCGACGCGCTGGGAGTGACCGCAAGTGTATGTGTCCTTTGCATCGATGGAAGCCGTCAGCGCTTCGAGGGTGCCGAGGAACATCGCGTTGAGGTCGTCGTATAGCGCCGCGTTCTCGAGGAAGATGCTCATGTGGGATGCAGTCGCGCCGAGCAGTTTCAAATCCACGTTTGACGCGGTCGTGTCCGGCCCCTGCTTCTCACCCGCAATGAGCAGGCCGATCACCTTCCCGTCGCGGCTGACCGGGTGGACCAGAACGGATTTCCCGAGCTGGGCATACTTGGCGTGCAGGGGGTTGGTTGCGGGCTCAAGCACGATTGGCGCATCAGGCTTCACCTCGGCCAAGATGTTGCGGGTCAACTCCCGAAGCTGGGATTCCGGCTGGCCCGGATCGCCCGCGATGATCAGCCGGCCGGCAAGCTTTTTGAGCCTCTCCCGATCGTCCGCCAGCTGCGCGCCGATCCATGCATAGGGCAGCGTAGCGAGCAACTCTTCGCAGGCGATGGTCACAAACCGCTCCGGCTGATCCACCACCGACATGCTTTGGATGATCGTGTAGAGAAGGTTGATTTCTTCGTACGACTCGGCAAGCTGCTGCCCCACGCTCTCCATCGCCTGGCTGTCGGAGATTCGTTTCCAGTGATCCTCAATCGCGTGGCTCACCATCACCGCTGTTCTGCTGACATCCGACGCGCCGACCGGCGGAAGGTCGGCCAGCATGTGTCGAATGACCTCGAAGTCCGCGCGTGCGGCCTGGCACATCGCCGAGAGCTGCTCGCAGTCCAGGAAGCGCTCGGTGAGGATCACCGCCAGGGCATAGCCCGTTCGGCGTCGGCGATTGGTCCTGGGGATCGGCGAGAGCCAACAACCAGGAAAGAGCTCCACCGGCATCGGCGTGCTTTGCTGGGACCAGGCCGCAGCTGCCTGACGGACAGCGCTGGTGAAGATGGCGGCCGGGCAGAACAGATCGGCCAGCCAATCTGTGCCCGGCTGAGGCCGGGAGACCAGCCCGCCTGCCTTGTCGCAGTCAAGCAGCAGCAGCCCCACCTGCCGGAGTCTCTGTCGCAGCTGGTGGGCGAGCTTGGCATCGAGATGGGTGTCGCTATGGCTCACGCTGCCTCCGGCCCCAGTCGCTTTGTCTGATCGCCGCCTGCCTCGGTTGCCAGCAAATCCTCAACAAGTTGAAGCACTGATCGCGGGCTGAACGGCTTGCTGAGGACCCCCTTGATGTTGCCGATCTTCAGGTCCTCCTCATCCAGCGCATAGCCGCGGGCGGTGAGGATCAATACGGGAATGTGTGCCGTGGGTGCATTGCCCGCCAGCGCCCGGCACAACTCCAACCCGGTCATGTACGGCATCTGAAAGTCGGTGATGATGAGATCGGGCAAATCCTGACACGCCATCTCAAAGGCCTCTTCGCCATCAACCGCGGTACTGACCTCAAGTCCCGCGTTACCAAGCTTGACCGAGAGCACATGCAGAATGTGTGCCTCGTCATCAACCACAAGGATTCGAGAAGCCATCAACTCTCTCCTGAATCATGCCGCTGCCTGCGATCCGGCATAGCGCATTGGAATCGTGACCCAGAACTTGGAGCCCATACCCAATTCCGACTCGACGCCGATCTGTCCGTGATGAAGGGTTTCGACGATGTGCTTGCAGAGACTCAACCCCAGACCGCTCCCCTTGGCGACACGTTTGTAGTTCTCAACGCGATAGAACTTGTCGAACAGTTTGGGTATGGAGTCGGGCGGAATGCCCAGGCCCGTATCCGAGACGGCAAGGACAACGCTACGGGTGAGATTGTCGGAGTCGGCCGAGACCGTGATCCGACCGCCGGCGGGCGTGTACTTCACTGAATTGGAGATGAGGTTCAGCACGACCTGAAACAACATGTCAGCGTCTCCCTCGACGGTGAGATCCACCTCAGCCACCTTGGTGTGTAGCGAGATCTCCTTTTCCTTCGCCTGCGGCTCGAGCGTATCGATCGCTCGATCGATCAACGATCTGAGGTCAACGTTCTCACGTTCGATCTGGACAATGCCCGCCTCAATGCGACTGATGTTGAGCATGTTGTCCAGCAATCGCCCGAGCCGGTCCGTCTCATTCTGGATGATTCGGTAGAACTCATTGCGGGCCTCGTCATCTGCCGCCTCACCGTCCACGAGCATCTCCACATACGCATGGATCGAAGAAAGTGGTGTGCGCAGCTCGTGACTGGCCTTGGAGACGAAATCCGATTTCATCTGCGAGATCTCGCGCTCGCGGGTGACATCGTGGAGAATGGTCACAACCCCGGCAACCTCGTGTTTATGATTCTCCACGCACGCCAGCGTGACGTCGAAGATCCTCGTCTCTTTACCGTCTGCACTGGCTTCACCCGGATCGACGTTGATGTCGTGCTCGACGTGCCGGCGATCAGCGAAGTTTGCGGTCTCGGAGGTATCCTTGATCAGCTGGCAGAGGCGGTCATCGTCCACGAATTGCTCGAGGGGTTGGTGAAGCGCCTGAGTGTGGTCGAAGCCAAAGATCCTTCCTGCCGCCTCGTTGGCAACGACAATATCGTTGAACGCGTTCGTGACCAGCACCCCGTCTCGAAGGGCGTGCAGGACAGCTTCAACCTGTCGCTGCTCAGCCTCCGAGACCCGTCGGCGGATCTCGACCTCCCGCAGCTCATTTCTCAGCGTCTGCTCGCGTTGCCTGAATTGCTCAACCGCGCCGATGAGAGCGCCGCTAATCGGGCCCACCCACTTGGGACCATAAAACGTTGCGGTTCGGCCCTCGGCGGCACCGGTCGCCTCGATATAGCTCCGCAGCTTGGTCACCGTCCGATCAAGGGCGACTCCCACCGGTAACAGCAGCGCCGCACAAACCAGACCGAGCACGCCGAACAACAAGCACAGCCGCAGCACCGGAGGCATCGCGGCCAACCACCCAACGGTCGACGCACTAAATGACAACGCCGTTCCCACGGCCGAAACGATCAAGACGAGGCATAGGCTTGCAATCTTTCCCGCCCTCACTGTCCCTCCCTCGCATCGGCGTGGCGTGCCCTCCTGCGGCGCTCACTCTGTGCGGATCTGCTCCTGAGGCTGGACTGTCACGATCTGTTCATTGCGACTCAGCCGCGCAAGCAGCTCCCGAGCATCGGCGTTGTCAGGCTCGACTCGAACCCCCGCCGTATACGCGTCGAGAGCGCCTTCGCGATCACCGGTCTCTTCGAGCGTTCGACCGAGCACCAGATACGGAAGCGCGGTTTCACCAGCACGATCCGTCGCCTGACGCAACAGCCGGCTCGCCTTGCGGACATCACCGCGGTGGCGTTCATTGATCCCCTTGAGCATGTACCCCTCGTAGCGCTGCGGAGCCAGCGCAGTGACACGGGCCCCGCATTGGGCCAGACGATGGAAGTCGCCCAGCTCCCACGCCAACGTCCCCAGCTCGATCCACACCTCCGGATCAGTTGGGGTGAGTCTTGTCAGCGCCAGGTAGACCTTTCGAGCCTCGATCAGCCGCTCCATGGAGAAGAGGCACCGGGCCTCGAGATGAATCAAATCCGGCCGCTTCTCTCGGGACATCTGCTGTAGTTGCTTCACCGACTTGTAACATTTCGCGTGCATGCCCGCCGCGGATTGGGCGTGCGCCAGCTCCTCCAGCAACATCTGGTCATCGGGATTGCGACGCCAGGCCTCGGCGAGAAGCTTCGCCGCCGTGGCTGCATCACCCTGGAGCAGGGCGATCTGCCCAAGCAGATGTCGTAGCGATGCGTTGTGCTCGAAATAGGCCAGCTTCGACAGGATCAGCTGCTTCGCCTGATCGAGCCGCTCCATCGCGATCATCGACTCGGCCGCGGCGAGAAGATACCCGATCGAGCTCGGCTCCAGCTCATACGCAGCCATGTAGTGTTCGTATGCCTTGTCATCGTCGGACCAGCGTTGGTATACGATCCCGGCGAAGTAATGAGCGTCAGCGAAGTCGCTCTGATGCTCGAGGGCGGATGTGAAGGAATCGATCGCTTTCTCGAGGCGGTGCGTCTCGAGATAGATTCGCCCTTGAAGAACGTAAAAGTCCGCCGACTCGGGAACAAGCTCAATGGCCGCGTTGATTCCGCGAAGAGCATGGTCGAACTGGCCGACCTCGAACGCCTGCATCGCCTGGTCATAGGTGAACTGGGCGTTGAGGAAGCTCAAGCGCTCCCGTGCAGCCTCTCTCGCCTTGATCCCCGTTGTGCCCGGACCGCAGCCGGTGAGCGACGAGCCGATGGCGAGCAACAGGACAATGACAATGAGGATCGGTCGGGTTGACATGTATCGCGTCTCCGATTTGCGTAACAGAGGTTGACCGT
>JAPUKX010000033.1 GCA_027295435.1 Planctomycetota bacterium
GCCAGTCGCTCTCGCGGCGTCAGCGAATCGGGATCGCGCAGCGCCTTGAGCGGATCGTCGGAAATGCCCAGCATCTTCGCCACCACCACGTGCGAGTCCGTGCAGAACTGACACGCATTGGCACGCGAGGCCTCGATGATGACCAGCTCTTTGACGGATCGCTCCAGTAGCCCGCCCGGGTAGACGCACGAGCCGAACTCCCCGAAGGCGGCGAGGATTTCTGGGCGAAGAGCCATGGCCTGGATCATCTCGACGGGCAGCCGGCCGCGCTCAACCAATGCGCAGCTTTCGGCGAAGTCCGGCCGGTCTTTAACCGGCTCGAACGCGGCGCGAAGCTGCTGGGGAGTTACCGTCACACGCATTGATTGTCCCTTGGTTGGATTGATCCGTGGTTGAACCATGGTACCCGGCCTAACCATTTGCCGCTGCCGCACCGCCACAGTATTATCGTTCCCGGCGAGAACCGTCCTCACCGCCGGGAGCCTTGGCCATGAACTGTCCGAACTGCACGAGCGAACTCAAAAGCATCCAGTACGAAGGTATAACGATCGAGACCTGCCCCGGCTGCGGAGGCGAGTGGCTGGACGCCGACGAGCTGGGACATATCGTTCGCATCCGGGAGGTGCGCTTCAGCGATGAGGAGCGTCGCGCCATCGACGCCACAGCCAAGATTCCCGGCGTTCCCTCGCAGGAGATTGAGCGGGACGTGACCTGCCCCAAATGTGGCATCGCGACCAGGCCGATCAACTACGGAGCCGACACCGGCATCATCATCGACCGCTGTGGGCAGTGCCACGGTATCTGGCTCGACGCGGATGAGCTGGAGAAGATCCAGATGCTCGTCGAAACTTGGAAGGACAACCTGCCGGCGGACCTCAAGAAGTACGCCCCGCAGTTGCGCAAGATCGCCCAGGAGCTGGACCGCGCCGATGACGTCACCGTCTCGCGCCTGCCGGGGGTCGGCAGCTACATCAACGCCGTAGTCAACGGCATCCTCGATGTCACTGGGTAAATCAGCCGTCAATGGCTTGTTCGTCTGCGTAGGCCGGTGGGGCAAGAGTACAGGCGTCTTGCGGGTGTGTCGAAGCCGAATGTCCGCCCAGCGGCAATATGAGACACGCAGGCGAATCGACTTGCCAAATGGTAATCCTGCCCAGATGCTATCCAATGTATAGAGGTGGCCCGGGCACCAAGAAGAGGAGGCAACGCGAATGATTCCTACGCTCATCGTACTCGGCTTGCTGGTCGTCGCGGCGGTCTACGTCATCGCCTTGTACAACCGCATCAAGCGCAAGCAGATCGCCGCTGACCAGTCCTGGTCAGACATCGACGTGCAACTGAAGCGCCGCTACAACCTGATCCCGAACCTGGTGGAGACGGTCAAGGGATACGCGTCCCACGAGCGCGAAACGCTGGAGTCGGTCGTCAAAGCCCGCCAGCAGGCGATCGACGTCTCGGGCATCCGCGACCAGGCTCAGGCGGAGAACATGCTCAGCGGCGCTCTGAGGCAACTGTTTGCGCTCTCGGAACGCTATCCCGATCTGAAAGCGAACCAGAACTTCATGCAACTTCAGGAAGAGCTCGCCAGCACGGAGAACAAAATCGGCTTCTCGCGCCAGCATTACAACCGCTCCGCCGCGCAATACAACGAAGCGATCGCATTGTTCCCAGCCAACATGATCGCGGGCATGTTCAACTTCAAGGACCTGGACTACTTCGAGCTGGAAGATGAAGCGCAGCGCGAGGCGCCAAAGGTGCAGTTCTAAGAAGGCATCGAGGCATCGGCCGAAGCCGGGTCTGACGAGTCCCGACCTGTCGGGACGAGGAAGACCCGGGTCAGCATCAAAGCGACGGAGGGATCGATGAGCCAGGCTCCAACAACACCATCCGTCATCCATAGCGAACGCGAGCGCTTCGGCGCCCTGCCCGCCAACATCACGTTCTACGATCTGATCCGGCGAAACAAGCGCAAGAGCGCGATGCTGATGCTCGGCATGGGTTTGCTCGTGGTCGCCCTGGGCGCGGTGCTCAGCGCGGCGCTGGCCGTCTACAGCACCGGCGGTGACTTGCCAAGCCTCTGGCCGTCGGTCGCGCTGGGGGCAGCGGCGGCGGCGATCGTCGCCATCATCGCGTCTGTGTGGAGTTTCTATGGCGGCTCGAACGCCATCCTTCGTATCGCCGGGGCCAAGCCGATCGAGAAGAAGGACGACCCACAACTGTTCAACGTGGTGGAGGAACTGGCCATCGCGGCCGGTCAACCCATGCCGCGGGTCTATCTCATCGACGATCCCGCCCCCAACGCGTTCGCCACCGGCCGTGATCCGGCCCACGGGACCGTGGCGATCACCACCGGCTTGCGCGAAAAGCTCAGCCGTGATGAATTGGCCGGGGTCATGGCCCACGAGATCAGCCACATCCGCCACTACGACATCCGGTTCGCCATGCTCATGGCCACGATGGTGGGCCTGATCGTTTTCGCCAGCGACGCCTTCTGGCGAGTCATGTGGTATGGAAGCTGGCACGGCACCGGGCGGCGCAGCGCCCGAGGCGGCGGCAAGGGCGCGGGCGCGGCCATCATTATCGTTCTCGTGATCGCGATCGTCCTGGCCATCATCGCGCCCGCCCTGGCCATGCTGATTCGCATGGCGGTCAGCCGACAGCGCGAATACCTCGCCGACGCCGGGGCCGTTGAGCTGACACGCTATCCGCAAGGGATGATCGGGGCTCTCGAAAAGCTCGGCGCCTCGAAGCAGCCGCTCAAAGCCGCCAACCGCGCCACCGCCCATCTCTACATCGTCAACCCGCTGCGCAATGCGCTCAAGGGCAAGGGCCACGAGCTGTCGAGCGTGCTTCGGACCCACCCACCACTGCACGACCGTATCGCCCGGCTGCGGGCGCTGATCGAGTAGGCCATGGCCGGTCTGCCGATCATCCTGATTATCGTCGCGGTGCTCGCGATCGCGGTCGTTGTCTATCTCTCCCATCTGGCCGCAAAGCGACGCCGCGAAGCCCTGGCCGCGCTGGCTGCGGAGCTCGGCTGGCGGTTCGATCCATCGAGAGATCGCTCACACGATGACGAGTACGCTCACTTTGAGATCTTCCGCCGAGGTCACAGCCGAGCCGCCTACAACACGCTCTTCGGCGAGCTTGATATCTACGGCCGATCGTGCCCGGCCAAGATGGGCGATTTCACCTACAAGATCACGACCTCCACCGGCAAATCGAGGCACACCCACACCTATCGTTTCAGTTATCTCATATAGCATCTGCCTTTCGCCGACGTGCCCGACCTCCTGATACGCCGCGAAGGCATGTTCGACAAGCTCGCCGGAGCCTTCGGCTTCGACGACATTGACTTCGAGTCAGCCGAGTTCAGCAAGCGCTTCTACGTCAAGAGCCCCGACAAGCGCTTCGCGTACGACGTGATTCACCCTCGGATGATGGAGTTTCTCCTGGGGGGCGATCCTCCGACGGTTGATATCGAAGCCGGGCGTTGCTGCCTCAGTGATGGCCGCCATCACTGGTCGCCCGAGGGGTTCGGCGCAACGCTGAACTGGGTTATCGAGTTCTTCGACCGC
>JAPUKX010000330.1 GCA_027295435.1 Planctomycetota bacterium
ATCGTTTGGAAGCGGTCGGTGGATCAGGGGAACTCAATATCCGCATCCGACGGGCGTTGCACGATCGCCGCGATCGTCTTGGCCAGCGCTCCCTGAGCGGTCTGCCGCCCCGGATCGGAATACCGCAGCGTTGAATCGGCCCAGGAACCGAGCCGCGACCAGTGGGATCTCATCTTGGCCTGCTGCAATGACAGGGGCAGATGCGGCGACGCCCGCTTGGGAAGGCTGAAGCGCCTCGACGTGGGCACCGGCAGCGGATTCATGTCGGCATGGCCTCGGCGAAGCAAGGCCCGCGTGAGCATGATCTGCCGCAAGGCCAGCAGCCGAAGTGTCGCGTCCTCGCAGCGCAGCTCGGTGCTGCCGCGGGCACGGCTGATCAATCGTCGGCCGTGCGTTCGGCCGGCTCCCAGCAGCCCCCCGATCGCTGCCCCAGCAGCGGTGCCCGCGCCCAGGGTCGCGCCGCCCGACATCACATCCAGCACAAACCCGACGAGCGCGCCTGCCGCCGCCCCGCCCCCGGCGTGAAGGCCAAACTGCTTCAGCGCCTCGGGACTGAACAAATCCAATCCCCATCGGCCGTTGATCAGAGCCCCGGCCTCAAGCGGACAATCGTCCGGCCGGAACCGGAACAGTTCAAGAAGTTGATCCACACAGCGTTGCTCCCGATCACGAACGCCCTCCCGCAGCGCTTGGAGAGCCTCGGCCGCCTCTTGGGAGCTGCTCACACGGACGCAAACCGTGTGAGCAGCGACATCGATCAGTAGGTCACCGATCACGTCGGCTGAGGCTTGGATCAACGCCTCCCGCTGTCGGCGGCGCTCCTCAATCAGCGCGCGCAGCGTCTGCTCATGGGAATCAAGCATCGTGCGCATCTTCTCGTACAGCCGATGCTCGGACGCTTCGTCAAGAACAACGGTATCGAACTCAGCGACCGCGTGCATGTTCACCCGGGCCAGATGCTCGCGCCAAGTCGGAACCTTAGCATCGGGGTCCGCGGTGAAGTTGAGCACGGGAACAACCGGCGTGGCACTGCGGGAGAGGATCTCTAATTCATCGCGATGCTTGCCTAGCACCCGGTCACGGGCGTCGATCACGTACAACGCAATGTCGCTTCGGATCACCTGACGAATGGCCTTCGCCTCCTGAGAGAACCGCCCCCACGCCTCGGCGCTCTGCAGGAACTGGTTGAGGACATCGATCCCTTCGACGCGCCGATCTGCGGCCAGTGCATCCAGGTGATCGAGCAGGCCGATCGAATCTTCCAGCCCCGGCGTGTCGAACAGCTCCATGACCGTGCGCCCCTCCAGCAGAACCGACGTCCCCTCCACGTGATGGGTGGTTGCCGGCCGGTCGGACACCTGACCGAAGCCCACATCACGAGTAAGGGTGCGCAGCAACGAGGTTTTGCCAGTGTTTGTGTGCCCGACCACGGCCGCTGTAAGTAAAGGCAACCTCATCTTCCCGCCTCCTGGGCGAGGGTCACATCCAGACGATGGCGAATCCCATCCAGCCAGGCCCGGGGCGAATCAGCGGAGCCCGCGTCGATCACGTCGGCGGCGTCCACGGCCTGCTCAAGGATTCGGGTGATGGCCGCTTCGTCTTTGCCTTGCAGTTCCAGCAGCAGAGCAAAGAGCGTTGCCGCCCGGATCGCGTCGCCGCGGTGCTCCGTCGGCGGTGAATCATCGTCGCTCTTCGCCGCCCCGCTGGGTCGAAACGCCTTCATGACAGCGGCGACCGCAGCGCCGAGAGCCGACCACATCGGCAGCGCCGCGATCGCGGCCGGGGAAACGAGCGTTGCCGCCGTGATGCAGCCAAGCGCGCCAGCCAGAGCGCCCGAAGCCAGCCACCGCGGACTGGATCGAAGTCGATCCGGCAACAGTCCCACCACGCGATCAGCTCCCGCTCGCAACGGCGCCATGAGATCACCTTTGAGCCCAACGGGAGCCCGAAGGAACATGCGCCAAGATGAATGGTCCTGGCGGTAGAGCGTTCCGATCGCCCGGTGCAAGAGAGCTTGATGTTTTACCTCGGCGATCGGCGGCCAACGACCAACATGCTCGACGATGAGATCGAACGCGGACTCAATGCGCCGCCCGGCCTGCGGCCCAGCGGCGCCGGCCCCGAGCAGCGCTTCGAGCTTGGTCAGACTCACATCGGTGCAATGATCCAGGTCCAATTCGATCACTCGCTGTGACGGCAAGCCGGCGGCGTCGGCCAGGATGCGCCAATCGTTGACCCGGCTGCGGACAGACTCGGCATCGCCGCGCCGGCGAAGCGATTCCCCGCCGCTGAGCACCAAGCCCAGCGGAGAACCGATCTCTCGCTGCAATGCGTCGAGGAACCCGCGGTGGCCGCGATCGGGCGTGGTCGTCAGCGAGCAGACCACCACCAGCACAGACGGCTCGGTCGAGGCAGCGGTGAGTTGTTCGAGAACGCGCCGGCGATCGTTGCCGTCGTCCACGAAACCAAGATCGCACCAGGATGTCCCTTTGATCGGAGGCGGCCACGCCGAAGCAGGCGGTTCCATCTCGAGAGCCAGCACGGCCGGCGGCCCCACTGGACGCTGGGCCCGAAGCGGCGACCGCTCGGGGGCATCAACCGCTTCGGCCCCGGGCCCATCGGACCGGTCATCGACCACACCAAGCCGCGCGCTTTGCGGCATCAACCGAGACTGCAAGCGAAGGTATCCCGGCCGGGTCGTATCCAACCGCCACCGATTCTTCGCGCGGCCGAGACGGTAAAGACATAACCCCAGCAACAAGAACCGCGGCGCCATTCCATAGATGACGAGACTTCCCACCAGCAGTCCGGACCACGCGTGCCGCGTCTCTTTCGTGGTGTCCGGCGGCAGCGCGCCATCGCTGGCTGCGATCTGTTGGGGCGAAGGTGTGGGGAAGCCGAGCCTTCCCGGCACCCAGGCGAGTGTTTCCGTCAACCCGGTGTAGGTATCGGCGGAGAGGATCGTCGTTTCCCACACGAACCGGTAGTGCTTCGCGCTGAGCATAAGAACGACCAGTAGCAGACAAGCCGCGTTAAAGGCCAGCCACAGGCCGTGACTGATCGAGCCGAACATCCACCGGCCGATCGGCCCGCGGCCGACAACACCGGCAGTGGCGTCTATAGCGGCGGCGTTCACGGCCCCTTTGTGCCAGCGACCGGCCAGACGTCGCCCCAACGTCATCGCCACTCCACCCAGCGACACGCCCGCGAGTCCGGCCGGACTCTTGACCATCATCACGATCCACGCGAGCAACAGCAGCGTCTGGATGCCGAGCAGCCCCCCCAGCGCCCAGAAGACGTTGACGGGCTGGTCCGCCAGGGCCGCCCGGGCCGCGCCGCCCCCCGCCGCCGCCGCAAGCACTAGACCGATCACGACGATCCAAATGAGCACCTGCCTCGACCGTCGTAGCGCCTGCCTCAACTCGCCGACGATCGAGAGCGATCGCGCGCGAACAATCACCCGATGCTCGAAATCACCATCAACTTCGAGGGCGCGTGCTTCGGCAGAGGGTTCGCTGATCGCCGCGGCGCCGTCCCGCTCAATCGCGCGGACCGCTTCGGCGAGGAGTCGATCGGAGAACCCAATCGCGCCTCCTTCGGTTTCCGGGAGATTTTGGTCTGAGCGGACCATGGCCCCATGGTACGGGCAGCCGCTGAAGCAGGCCTTCGCGATCCGCGCGTCCCGAATCAACTGATTGGCAATCGGCGCTGGGCGATTTCAACGGGAGGGGTCGTCGGGGTCGATGCGGCTAGCGACCTCCTGCGGCTCGTCAGGCCCGGCGACCTGCTCTGGCGCCACGTCCGGCGAATCGAGTGCGGTGGCAGACCTTTGCTCGATCCGCTGGGGCGGCGAATGCTTGGACGACTCATCCTCGACGTCATCCTCGATACCCCTGATGCCTCGCTTGAACTCGACGATCCCCCGGCCGAGGCTCCGGCCGACCTCGGGCAAACGCCGGCCGAAGATGAGGAGGCCCAGGACAAGCAGCACAATCCACTCGGGGCCGCCGGGAAGGAAGAAGGCCAGGAACAAATCAAGAGAGCCTGAAGGAATCATCGGGTCATCCTCGGGAAACCTGCTCGGTTCGAATCAGCATCATTCTAGCCCGCGAAGCCGGCCTCGACTTCCTCGGCTGAACCATCGGCGCGGCACGAGGGTGGGTGATGGCTGGCATACGCGGCAGAATCTCGATAGCCTGCCACCATGAAACGAACCGATGTCGTCATGATTGGGCTCGCTCTTGGGGCAGTGCTCGGCTGCGCCCGCGAGCGGGTCGTCGGGCCCCCGTTGGAGCCCAAACCGGATTACGCCCGGCCGCTGGCCGCCGGTAGCGAAGCGTTGCGGCTGATTACCGACCCCGCCCGGATGCCCGACCTGGCGGCGGCGTACCGCAACAGCGATGCGTTGTTGGCTGAAGCCGTCGATCTCAGCCTGGCATGGTTCGCCGCCCCTTCGAGCCGGCAGTTCTTTCCCACACAAGGCATCACCCACCGCCAGGCCCAGGCCAGCCTGCTGGCGATGGGCGATCTACTGGCCGAGGGGCCCAGTGAAGAAGCGTTCGTGGCCGACGTCGGGCGACTGTTCGATATCTACGAATCGGTGGGATACGACGGCTGGGGCACAGTGCTGTTCACCGGCTACTACTCGCCGGTCTTTCGCGCCAGCCGAACGCCGACGGGGCCGTTCGTCCATCCTCTGTATAAGCGACCAGGCGATCTGGCCACCGTACCGGTGACCGGCGAACCGCTGGGGCGACGCTTGGCCGATGGATCAATCGTGCCATACTTCACACGGGCACGAATCGAAGAGTCGCGGATGTTCGCCGGCAACGAGCTGGTCTGGCTCGATGATCCGCTGTCGGTGTACATCGTCCACGTCAATGGCTCGGCGAAGCTGCGGCTGATCGGCCCTGGCGAGTCGGGATTCATGTTCGTCGGCTATGCGGGCAAGACCGATCGGCCTTATACCGGCCTCGGCCAGTTGATCGTCGAGCAAGGCTTGCTACGACGCGACGAGCTCAGCCTGCCCGCGATCAAGCGCATCTACCGGCGCGATCCGAAGCTCGTCATGGATCTGATCTACGGCAACGAGAACTACGTCTTCTTCACCCAGTACCAAGGCGACAACTGGCCGGCGGGGTCGCTGGGTGTGCGGGTGACGGCCGAGCGCACGCTCGCCACCGACAAGAAGATCTACCCGCGGGGCGGGCTGGTGCTCGTGGACACCAAGGCAGTGACCTTCAGCGAAGGCCAACAGGATTTCCTTCAGTTCATGCTCGATCAGGACACCGGCGGGGCGATCCAGGCCCCCGGCCGGGCCGATATCTTCATGGGGATCGGCAAGTCCGCCGAGATCCTCGCCGGCGGCCAGTACGCCGAAGGCCGGTTGTACTATTTCTTCCTCAAGCCGCAGTACGTGGACGAGTACCTGACCCCCCGCCTCACCGAATGAGCTGCTAACAGCAAGTAGCCCGCACAGCGAATCCTACAGTTCATCTGAGTTCCGCCTTGCGCGAGGATCGTCGTAAAGAAGGGGGGAGAGCGTGCGCCAGGGAGTAGACTCCGCACAACAGACTGTACGCCAGTTCATCGTGGCGTGCGGATCGTGGAGCGGACGGCGGCGGCGTGCTGCCAGCGGCCGGCTTCGTCGAGGCGGTCGGCATAGAGATTGCCCACGCGGTAGAAGTTGCTCTGCTTATAGAATGGCCCGGCCATGTCCGGCGGCTTCTTGATGCTCGAAAACGCCCGCTCATAGAGCATGAGAACTTGGTTGCCCTTCCGGGCCTGGCGCAAGAGATTCTCCGCCCGCTGCAAGGCCGAGATCACGAACGGCCCGGCGTTAGCGTAGCGGCCGATGACATCCTCGTAGCACCGCCAGGCATTCGTCCGGTCGCCGGCTTGCTCCCACATCTTGCCCTGGGCCATCCGCACGGATGCGGCCAGATCGTGGCGGTTTCTGAACAAATCAAAAGCCCTGTTCCAAATGGCGTTCTGCTCGGGCACCTCATCGATGCTCTCGATCATCGGCCGAAGGATCGCCAGATAGAAATCGGGATACCGCGCGCCGCACAACCGATGCAGCACGCCCCCCCAGCGCTTCTTCTGCTCCAACGTCAGCTTGTCCGCCTTGGCAAGATCGCGCATGACCATCCATCCGCGGGCGTAGCCGGGTGAGATACGAAGGGCCTGCTCGATGAGTTCGAGGGTGGATTCGACGTCCGCTTGCAGCGCGGGTGATTCAGCCGGCGTCGCTTCTTCGCCGTCGAGGTTGTCCATCAATGCCTCGCCGGCCTCCGCCAGCTCGAGCAAGCGCACGGCCGCGTCGGTATACGCAGCGGCGGCGTGGCGGTCGGGACTCTTGATCGCCGTATGCTCCGCCAGCAACGACACGAAGCTGTCGGGGATGCGCCGCAGGCTCTGCGGGTCGAGCACGCTGCCCCGCACCTGGCGGTAGGCGGCGTAGCGCCCGATATCGAAGTTCCACCACGTCTGCTTTCTCTGGGCCTGGAGGAACCCGACCCATGCGTGGTTGACCCGGCTGTCTTTGCCGGAGGCGTAAGCCGTGGGCACGCCGATCGACTTGCCGACGGTCATGGCGAAGTACGCCTGGTCTGCGCACACCCCGCCGTAGCGCAGGATGTTGGGCAGGTTCCACCCGGCGAGGGTCACCTTCTTCGGTTTGCCCTTGCGGAAGTGATCGTAGTCGTAGTCGATCTCGAAGAAGCGGCCCCCCACCTCCGGATCGCCCGCATAGCGGTTCAAGGCCCACATCATCTCGTCGATGCTGGCCGTGGTGTCCACGACGTAGATCAACAGCTCGGCCGGCACATTGCGGATGCCGAAGAACATCCGCCTCTCGTTGGCGGCGAAATAGTCGAAGATCACTCGGGGGTCCGGCGACCGTCCGGTGTTCTCGTTGATCCGCCGTTTGAATGGCTTATCGTGGACCACGCAGATGGCGGCGGCGAGATTGCAATAGGTCTCGAGCATCTCGCCGCGGTGCTGCCGGAGCCGATCGAGCAGGGCATAGACCTCCGCCGGCTCCTCCTTATCGGATTTGATCAGAAAGGCCAGAGTCGTGGCGAGGTTGTGGTTTTCGCGCAGGTAGGCGAGCAGATCAAGACGAATGGACTGATCCGACGTACCGAGTTGCCGCACGAACCGCAGCGAAAAGGCAGCGTCACGAAACAGCGCTTTGTCATCGGTGTCCGCAAAGGCGATGACACGATCGAATTGTGCTTGAAGTGTCCTCTCAGCCTTGGCGAAGTCGCCGGTCTCCTGTAGTTGATCGAGCGTGGCCGTGATGCTGCTGCGAACGTGCTCAGCGAGGTTTGACGGCGACGAGACGGCCGAGGCGGTTGTGGTCGCCATCAGCAGCACGAGGCTGCGAAATGTCATGGTCCAGGCCGCCGGCATCGCTGGTCTATGATACCTATGATACCTGGGTTTCGGCTGATTGCTATGAGCGGATCCGTTTCGCCGTCGCCCTTTGGGTGACGCGCGGGCCGGAGGTCCGCCGCGAAACGCTGCCCGGCCCGATCACGTGAACCCATATTCGGCCCAGCGCTGGGCGACGCGCCGTTTGATCTCGTCACTCATTTCGATCAATGGCGGATAGGCTCGAACCGGTTGACCGTGGCGCTCGTCACCGGCCACTTTCTTTGTCGCGTCGAAACCAAGGCGATGATCTCGCCTGAGCAGGTCCCGGCCGGGATCGGTGTTGGCACAGAAATGGAACAAGACCTGCTCCCAGTCGTCGAGGTTCACGAACGCCTCGACCGCGATCACGAAATCCGCACCGGGCGACTCAATGGCATCCCATATTGATTCAATGGCCCTCGCGCCCTGGCCGGACGCTGACTTGTCAACCGCGATGAACGCACAACGGCCGCAGCCGAACTCGGGCAGGTTTACGTCGGCGATACCAGCCCGGCCGAGCAGCTCGCGAAGCCGCAAGCGGCTTTGCTCAACATCAACCCTGGCCCGCCCCACCTGGGTGGGAATCCCGTGGACTTCTTCGCCGGGAATCTTGCGGGTGGCGTCGATGCCGAGCTTATGGCCGGCGCCAAGCCGCGGCGCGGCGTGATCGAGAATGTCCAGCGGCCCGTTGACCAGCTCGATATCGCGCTTGAAATCGCAGTGCTCGAAGATCGCGCCCAGCACGGCAACTTCGTCATGCACGTCTACATCGTCGTCCACGACAATGATGAACTTCTCCCACGCCATCTGCCCGGCCCCCCACACCGCGTGCATCACCCGGCGGGCCTGGAGCGGATACGCCTTGGTGATCTTGATGAACGCGCAGTTGTGGAAGCAGCCGAACATCGGCAGGTGGTAGTCCTCGATATCGGGAATCATCATCCGCAGCAAGGGCAGGAAAATGCGCTCGGTCGCCTTGCCCATGTAATAATCTTCCTGCGGCGGCGGCCCGACGATGATCGCTGGGAAGACAGCGTTGCGGCGATGCGTGATCGCGGTCACCTTGAGGATCGGGTAGCGGTCGGGCAGGGAGTAGTAGCCGGTGTGGTCGCCGAAGGGTCCTTCGATCACGCCGCCGGAGCCGACGGTCTCAACGAGTCGCCCGGTCTCGTCGCGATTCGGTTGGTACCCGATCAGACCACAGTCGGTGTTGACGTACCCTTCGATAACGATCTCGCAGTTGGCCGGGACCCGAAGCGGCACGGTCTTCGCCCGCACCAGCGGGATACCACGGCCGTTGAGAAACCCGGCGATGAGTAGCTCGCTCATGCCCGGCGGAAGCGGAGCGGTGGCCGCATACGGAAGGACCGGTTCGCCGCCGAAGCAGATCGCAATCGGCATGGGTTCGCCGCGGCGCTTCCACGATCGCCAATGGGCGGCGCCGTCGTGGTGAATGTGCCAGTGCATCACCAAGTGCGTGGCGTCGAGCAGTTGCGCCCGGTACATGCCGATGTTGTGGCTGGCGGGGCGGGGGTTGCCTTCATCATCGGCATGGATAGTGTGCATCCCGGCAATGGTGATGTATCGCCCATCGGTTTGCCGCGTGCCCGCTTCGGCCGGTGAAAGGTCCCAGCCGACGGCCGCAAGATCGCCATCCAGCGGCCAGCACTTGATCAGCGGCAACCGTCGAAGGTCGACCTCGCCGCGGTCGGCCAGCCGGACAACCTCCTGGCAGGCCCCTCGCCGCACGCGCCGCGGCGGAGAGCGCAGCAACGGAAAGAACAACTTGGCCTTGGTCAGCATGTCTCGAAGCGAGCTCGGCGGCTGGGGCTTGGTCAACTC
>JAPUKX010000331.1 GCA_027295435.1 Planctomycetota bacterium
TTTGCACAACGCAGGAATGAACCGCTCAGCAATGCCCTGCTCGACGATCACTCGCCGGGTGCAGGTACAGCGCTGCCCGGTGGTCGCAAAGGCGGCCCGGGCGCATTCGACGACCGCTTGCTTGAGGTGGGCATCGGCCAAGACCACCGCCGGGTTGTTCCCGCCCATCTCCAGGGCCATGATGCGCCCCGGCCGATCGAGGTTGGCTTCGAGGATGCTGCGCCCAACCGCCCAGGAGCCCGTGAACAGAATGCCGTCGATGCCGTCGTGGCTCACCAGGGCCGGCGCGACGCCCCGGCCGCCATGAATCATGTTGAACACCCCCGGCGGGACGCCCGCTTCATCCATGAGCTCGGCGAGCAGTTGTCCCACGGCCGGGGTCTGCTTGGACGGCTTGAAGACAATCGTGTTGCCCAGCAGCAGCGCCGGCACGAAATGACCGTTGGGAAGGTGGGCGGGAAAGTTGAACGGGCCGAGGACCGCCATCACCCCATGCGGCTTGAAGCGGCAATGACCCGCACGGGACGCCGACACGGTCACCTCGTACTCCCGAACACGGCTGAGGCTGATCTCGTCCAGCGTGATCCGGACCTTGTCGGCCAGCCCCTTCGCCTCCAGGCGAGCCTCAGCCAGGGTCTTGCCCATCTCGTCGGTGATGACTTCGGCGATGCGCTCGGCGTGCAAGGCGACGATCTGCTGCCAGCGCCGCAACATGTCCGCCCGGTCATTCATAGGGCGCGCGGACCACTCGTCCAGCGCGACGCGCGCGGCCTGGATCGCCTGGTCCACATGATCCACGGACGGCGAGCCCTGCCAGATGATCCGATCCGGCTCGGTGGGATCGGTCGACACGAGGTCATCGCCTTGGATCGGCTCAAATCGGCCGTTGATGTAGCTGCTTGGCGGGTGCTTTAGGAGGTCGATCACGGGACGGCCTCGGGCGCGGCGGCGGAGGTGGCGCGTCGTTCAGCGGGCGCATCGGCCTTGGACTGGCTCAGCTGCGCCGCGACCGGCGCCGGCATCGGTGTCAGGCCGATGACATCACCCTCACGGGCTCCCAAGAGCTCTGCTGCCTCCGACGGGATCGACACCACCCCCGCAGATTCTGCATACAGAGTTCTGACCGCCCGGAAGCCCGCCTCCCGATTCACGCTCACGAAGCCGGCGTTCGGCCCGTCATCCACGGGCTCTCCGAGCCGGCACTTTCTGGTCGATTTGACCAGTTCGATCTCGTCGATCTGCGCTTCAAGGTAGGGGCCGCCATCAAACGGATCGACATGGCCGCGATAGCGAAAGCCGATCCCTTCGAGAAGCTTCTTGGCCGGTTCCGTCTCCGGGCCGACCTTCCCGATGGTATTGCGAGCATCGGGCGGCAGCAGCGAAACATATATCTCCTGCTTGGGGAGCAGGGAAGTGATGAACTCCTTGGAGCGCTGACAGAACAGATCAGCCTCCGCGAAGGTCAGATTGATGAACCGCCGGCCGAACGCCTCCCAAAACAAGTTGCGGCTGTCAGGCGTCAACGCCCCCATCATCTCGGCAATGATGCGGTCGGAGAACCACTCGCGGTGCAGCCCGATGAGGTGGAAGCGAATGAGGCTCAGGAGCATGCCGAGCTTCGCCTGGTGCCCGCGATACGACGGCCCGAGCACCAGACCGCCGATCTCGCTCGGCCCGGATTCGTCTTTCCCGAGCTTCAAGGTCAGATGCACTTGCCCGGTCTGAAGGTCTGTGCTGTAGAGCTCGCGCTTGCGCAGTTGCAAGTACGTATGAGGCCGCCCGGGCCAGCTGATGCACGACACGATCGACGATGTGCCGATCACATTGCCCGTGCCGGTCTCTTCGATCACAAACATGAACTGCCGCTCGCGCGGGCTGGTCGCCTGGCCGGCAAAGCTCTTGCGTGACCGCACGATCCTGGTGCGAATGATCTCCGGGTCCGCCGGCAGATTGATAAAGTGCACCATCTTCGCCAACTTCAGCAGCGTGGGGGCATCGTCGATGGTGGCCTGGCGGATGAGAAACATGGGAAGAAAGTGATTAGGAGTCAGGGATTAGGGATTAGGGAAGAAGCAGAGGGATCGGAGGACAAGGTCGGGGGTCATTCGCTCTGCGCGGCTTTCGCCAACGCAGTCTCCATGATCTCAAACACGTCGTCGAACTGCTGCGGCTGCATGACGCCGACCGGCGGCAGGAAACGAATATGGTATGGCCCGTGACCGCAATAAAAGGCGATGACCCCTTCATCGAACATCACGCGCAGCGCCTTGGTGATCTTTGACCGATCACCTCCGAACGGCGTAAGCCGCATCATCCCCCCCACTCCATCGTAGACGCGTTGCGTTGATCGGCCGTCGGCCTGCGGGACCGGCCCAAACCAATCCGGATGCTGTTCGATCAGCGCCTGCATGTGCTTGCGGAAAGCCGTCTGAAGCCGGGCGATCCGACCGTCGGGGCCGTAGTATCCACCCTCGCGCAGCCGCGCGAGAATGCGCCGCCCCACATGCAGCGCAACCGTGGACCCCACGAACGTCGCGCTGAGCAGACCCGGCTTGGGGTTGTATTGGGCGGTGTACAGACACGCGCACGCCTGGCTCAACTTCCCCACCGTCACGACATCAACGTAGTCGCCCACGCCGAGCTGCTCAAAGTAGAACATCTCGCACGTTCGGCCGAACGTCTGGATCTCGTCCACCCATACCGCGATGCCATTGTCGCGGCACAGTTCCATCAGCCCCACGAAGAACTCGCGCGGCGCCACGTTGAAGCCCCCCTCACCCTGCACCAGCTCCATCACGAAGCAGGCGTGCCGGCCTGGGTATCGCTCGATCACCTGATGGAGCCCGTCGAGAGTCTCCTTGATCGAATCATCGCCGTGTTCGGGGTCATAGAACGGTACGTAATCCACGCCGACAGTGAGCGGGATGCCCACCCGACCCGCGCTCGAATCGGTGATCTGCGCCAACGTCGTGGTTCGACCAGCGAACCCGTGTGCGAACGCCAACACCCGATCTGCCGGGGCATTGTGCTGACAGCACAGCTTCAACGCCGATTCATTGGCCAACGCGCCTGAGTTGATGACAAAGCAGTGCTCCAGCCGCGATGTTCGGGCCGCTTCGGCCAGCAGGAGTTCAGCGAACTCAATCGCCTCGGTGTTGAATTGCAGGTTGCCCTGCATGACGGTGTCGCTCAGCGCGGCTCGCAGGGCGGTCGCGACGAGGTCCGGGTCGCTGTGGCCGAATGCGTGCACGCCGATGCCGCTGATCATGTCCCACTTCACCGACCCGTCAGCCAGTTGCACAAGCGGGCCGTGGCCGAGGCCGCAACCGACATACGGATACACAGCCGGCCTGCCCTTGATCTGCGTTTGCCGGGCGAGATGCGCCTCGTATGACGCGGCCAATTCAGGCGCCGGCCGCCGCACACCCGTGATCAACGACCGGGCTTCGACCAGCTCGCGCACAATCGTGTCCACCGCCTCCGCGACGGGCGGGGAGTCCGCAAAGGCGCTCAAGGATGAAATTTCAGATGTCCCCGAGGTCATGTGCGGGTCTCTGTCCATAGGCGCACCACCCGATACCGATCACTCATCCTACACACCCTCGCTGTGTGGGGGTCCACCGTGATTATCGACGCCCGGCCCGGCCCACCGCAGTCACAGGGTCACGTTCAGAAGGAATATGCGCGCGTCCCTGGGCCAGTCGCGCCAATAGCGCCGCCAGCAGTTGACATCGCTCCACCAGGCTGGCCACTTCGACGTACTCATCGTTTCGATGCAGGTTGCCCCCGCGAACACCGAGGCTGTCGATCGTCGCCAAGCCTGCATCCTGCAAGTTGTTGCCGTCGCACACACCTCCGGCGGAGGCAAACGGCAACCCACGGTGGGCCGGCCCGAGATCCTCAGCCACGGCCCGCGCCGCCTCGGCAAAGCCGCGCACCGCTTCGGTGGTCGGCTTCGGTGGTCGGTTCCAACAGCGGTGCACCACCACCCGCGGCAGCGCATCATCGGCCGTAGCCAGCCCATCAATCGCCGAGCCGAGCCGAGTGCCCGCCTCGGCATCAGCGTAGCGCACGTTACCCCAGGCCGCGGCGTAGTCGGGCACAGTGTTGGTAACCTGACCACCCTGCAACGGGCTGACGTTGACCACGGTGCCGCTTGGGGGCCTCGCCATCTGGGCCAGGACAATGATAATCTCCGCAAGCTTGTTGACGGCACTCACGCCTTTTGTGAAATCGCGCCCCGCGTGAGCTGATCGCCCAAACACCTCGACCATGAACTGCCCGGAGCCCACGCGCTCAATAACCAGCGCCCCGTCTGCCAGGGCCGGCTCCAGCACGATGCCCAAATCATGTTCGCTTGCAGCTTCGCGTAGAGCCGCTTCGCTGTGGAATGACCCCGTCTCCTCGTCGCTGTTCAGCAGCATCGTCCAGTTCAGCTCGACGCCCGCCTCGGCCAGCATCTCCAGCGCGGTGACGGCAATCAACACGCCACCCTTCATATCCACCGCGCCCGGACCCGTGGCGATCTTCCCGTCGGACGACACCGTCAGCTCACAGAAGGAATCCTCGGGATCATGCACAGTATCGAGGTGCCCGACGATCAGGATTCTCGGGGTTGTGGAATCAACACGATGCTTGGCCACCAACGTCGGCGGGATCGATGGACCCACGCTCGATTCGCCGGGTGTCTCTAGCCACTTGGGTCGCGGTTCCCCAGGCATGTGCTTGATGACCGCTCCCAGCGCTGACAGCCGCTCAGCAAGCAGATCGCGATATCGATCCAACCCCGGCGTGTAGTTCCTGCCGGTCGGGATCGCCACATGCTCGGCCAACTGTTTCAGCAGCAGGTCCGACCGCGCCTTGACCAGATCACAAAGGCGACGTTCGGTGTCAGTCAACGCCATGAGCACATGGTACGGCCGTAGGTGACCTGGTGTGCCGCCAAAGGCCTGCGAGCCCGCCTTGCTGCCAGCGCGTTTCAGCTCTGCTGACCGGCCGCTGAACTGCCGACCGCTACGCAAAAAAGAGAAGCCTGCCGGGAGCCGCATGCTATTCTATTGGACGTTATGGAGAAGCCACCGCAGTCCGGTTCGACCACGAATGACCCGGGCGAACCTCGACCGGGCCAGTTGCCCACGGTCCGCGCGGCGTCGCCGCCGGGTTTGTCGGCATCAGATGCGGTTGGCGAGGCCCGATTTGCCTCCGGCACACTCCTGGCCGAGCGCTACCGGATCGTCGCCCCGCTGGGTGCCGGCGGTATGGGGGAGGTCTATCGCGCCGATGATCTGAAGCTCGGGCAGGTGGTCGCACTCAAGTTCCTCCCGCAACGGTGTTGCGGAGATGCGGCGTGGCTGGCACGACTCCGCAATGAGGTGCGCCTCGCCCGCGGCATCGCCCACCCCAACATCTGCCGTGTATACGACATCGGCGAGGCAGACGGCGAGCACTTCATCTCGATGGAGTACATCGACGGCGAAGATCTCGCATCCCTGCTGCGGCGGATCGGGCGGCTGGCGAAGGACAAGGCACTGCAGATTGCGCGGCAGCTCTGCGCCGCCCTGGCGGCAGCCCACGAGCGCAGTGTGCTGCACCGCGATTTGAAGCCGGCCAACATCATGCTCGACGGGCGCGGTCAGGTGCGTATCACCGACTTCGGCATCGCAGCACTCACCGAGCAAGTCAACAAACAAGAGACCGTCATCGGCACACCGGCGTACATGTCGCCGGAGCAACTGGCCGGGACCAACGTTTCGGTGCGCAGCGACATTTATTCGCTTGGTCTGGTGCTGTACGAGATCTTCACCGGCGAACCGGTGTTCGGCGGGCACACGATCACCCAAGTCCGGCGTCTCCATGAACACGCCGGAACAATGGAACCCTCAAACTTTCCTGACGATGTCGATCCAATCGTTCGGCGGGTGATCGTTCACTGTCTCAAGAAGGATGCGAACAAGAGACCGAGTTCCGCTCTTGCCGTGGAATCGGCTCTATCTGCGTCTGCGTCACCGCAGAAGGAAGTCCGGCACGTCACGCCACAGCAACGATCTGAGTCGCGCGAAGCAGCCGGCACCGAAACCGTGTTCGACCGACCGGCAGTGGCGGTGCTGCCGTTTGCCAATATGAGCGGCGAACCCGACCAGGAGTATTTCGCAGACGGCATCACCGAAGACATCGTCACGGCGCTCTCCTATTGGCGCTGGTTCCCGGTGATCGCGCGGAACTCCACGTTCGTCTACAAGGGCAAGGCCGCGAACATCAAGCACATCGGAAAGGAACTTGGCGCACGGTATGTCCTGGAAGGGAGTGTGCGAAAAGTTGGCAGCCGGGTGCGAATCTCTGCCCAGTTGGTGGATGCCGCCACCGGCCACCATCTGTGGGCCCAGCGATATGACCGAGACCTGAGCGATATTTTTGAGCTGCAGGACGAGATCAGCGCGCGGATTGTCGCAAGCATCGAACCGGAATTGGAACGAATCGAGCAGCAGCGAGCCCTGCGCAAGACGCCGGAGAATCTCGACGCCTGGGATTACTGTCTTCGCGCTTTGGCGGTGCAGTCCCAATCCACCAAGAGGAACTTTTCGGAGGCCCGGCATCTGCTGCTGAAAGCCGCCGAGTTGGACCCGGCCTCCAGTCGAGCCCTCTCCATGCTATCGAGGTGTCAGTACGAGGAGGCCATGCACGGCCTGACGGATGATCCAGCTGGGCTGCTGGCCGAATCCTTCCAGGCGGCAAACCAAGCAGTCACGCTGGATGACGGCGATTGGCTCGCCCACAACATGCTGGGCATGGGCTATTTGTGGACCCAGCGCGATTACGACCGGGGCGTGCACGAGAACGAACGGGCCATCGAGCTGAACCCCAGCGCAGCACCGGCCTATCACGGTCTGGCCTGCCTGCTGGATTTCTCTGGTCGGTGGGCCGAGGCAATTCCCCGGTTGCATACGGTCTTGCGCCTTGATCCGCGTTATCAACACGCCTACGCCGCGCTGGCAGACCTTGCTCTCTCCCACCTCATGCTACGGGACTTTCAAGAGGCTGTCCCTTTTGCCGAGAAGGCGATTCGCGTCCTGCCAAGCTACGTTCGGGCCCGCCAAAGGCTCGCTTCCTGCCTTGGGCATATGGACTGCCAGGAGGATGCTCGGGCCGCTATGGCCGAGTTGCTCGAGTTGCAACCCGGTTTTTCGCAGGCCTATATCGACGCCACGTATCCGTTCAAGAATCCCGAGGATCGCGACTTCTTCATCGCCGGCCTGCGCAAGGCCGGACTTTCAACGTGACTGACTGAGCGTGCCGCCTGCCGGCCAGTCGCCGGTGAATACTTCCTCGGCGGGGCCGGTCATGAAGACGTGATTCGTCCGCTCATCCCAGCGGATATCGAGATCGCCGCCGGGAAGATGCGCGAGCAGTCGGCGATCGGTCCGGCCGGTGATCACCCCGGCCACACACACCGCGCAGGCGCCGGAGCCGCAGGCCAGGGTCGTGCCGCTGCCCCGCTCCCAGGTGCGCATAAAAACCTCGTTGGGATCAGCCACCCGGACAAAGTGCACGTTCATGCGATTCGGGAAGGCCGGATGTGTTTCCAGCTTCTGGCCGAGGCGTTGGAGATCGACGACCTCGACATCATCGACGTAGATGACCGCATGCGGATTGCCTATCGAGACGAACACCGCCTCGAAGGTTTGCTCATCAACGCTGATGCGGTAGATCGGCCCGTCCCCGCCGGCGAGATGACGCCGATCAACGGGCACCTCGGCAAGCAAGAGGATCGGTTCGCCCATATCCACCGTCACCTGGTCGACCGTGCCATCGCCGCCAATGGTGTATTCCAACGTCAGCACGCCTGTCCCGGTCTGGATGCGCATCGGCTGCGCCTTGCTGAGCCCGTGATCGTGGGCGTACTTGCAGACGCAGCGTATGCCGTTGCCGCACATCGCGGACTCGGTTCCGTCGGCATTGAACATACGCATGCGCAGATCGGCCTCGACACCGTTCTGAGACGGGAGGATAAGGATCAAGCCGTCGCCCCCGACGCCCATATGCCGGTCCGCCATCGCCCGAGCCAGCGCAGCCGGATCATTGACGGATTCTTCGGACCCGTTAACGTAAATGTAGTCGTTGCCGATGCCGTGCATCTTCGTGAAACGCACCATGGCGGTCATTGCTCCACCGGCGAGCCCGCCTTGGGGCCTCCGGCCACCGCGCGGGGCCGCCCACCTTCATTGCGGCCACCAACGGATTCACTGCCGTCTGATTTCCCCGAGGTCGACGATCACCCGGCTATGACGGTAGAAGTCTACGTTCATCGTGTCTTGGTTGACGAATGTGAACACCAAACAGTTGGCACGAAGGTTGTCCGCGTAGTTCAGATCGCCGATGTGCGGCCCGGCGTACTGCTGGTTGCGGTGGCGCTGGGCGTGGTTGTGAAAATGAAACGCGGCGGTGTACGCCGCATCGAGCATCTTCTGCGAGGCGATGAACTCGGTGTCGCGCCGGCGGAATCGAGGTGGGAACTCCAGGACCTCGAACCGTCCCTTGGGGTCCAAGACGATGACCCCCCCATATTCGCAGGAGCGATCCTGCCGGTCCCGTTCGGCGTAATCGAACAGGTGTGCTACCACCAGGGGCACTTGCATCGCGCGCACGGCCAGCAGCATCGCGGCGAGGTCGCCCCAAGTCAGTATCGCCCGGTGCTCGTGCAAGCGCTGAGCGTACGTTCCGGGGTTCCCTCGGAACCGGTCGGCGTCGATGTGCAGCCGGCTGGAAAGAATGTGGGCGCTGACCCGCTGGTACAAGTCGTCCTTGGAAGCTTCCAGCAGCCAGGGATCGTGAATCGAGGCGGCGACAAGAATCGGCAGATCCCGCAACTCCAACTCGCGGCGCCGCGAATCCGCCAGTCCAGGCACGATCGCCGCCGCCTGTGACCAGAACTCGGCTCGCTGCGGCTCCCGCAACTTTCTCAGCCAAAGGATCTCTTCATGGTTGCGAGGGATAATCCCCAGCTCAATCGCGGCGGCCTGCAGATCGGCCAGCATGGGATCGTCGGCGCCAACAGCGTGCCGGGCCAGGAGATCGACGAGCCGGTCGCGATGGCCGAGGCGGTGCAGCAATTCCCAACAGCGGCTGCGCAGACCTTGTTGATACGGCTGGTTGGACTCGATGAGGATCTCGAAGATCACCTCGACCACATTCTCCTCACCGTGTAGACGAACCAACGCCTGGTATTCCTGCCGGTCCGCGTCGTCGATGAAACCGATCGGCCGGGCCCAACTGCTGACCAGCGCCGGGCTCAGATCAGCCCAGCCGCGGTCGGTGATCAACTCACACAACCGCTCAAGCCATTCCCTTGCGCCAAGGCGGGGCAGGTGCTGCCGGCAGGTCTTTTTCAATCCTTCTTCGTCAACATCGGCCAGACGATCGAACGCAGCCTCCCGTGCTGCGGGCGTGTATCCAGGCCGCCAGATCATTCGGTGCAGCGCCTCACGGTAGGCCGGGTCGTCCGGGTGCGCGTCCAGCGCCTCCATGGCCCGGAAGTGTCGCCGCGAACTCACCTCGGTCTGGCGTAGGGTGGCCAGGGGATCTTCGACCGCGACGGGGCCGCCACAGCCCGCCAGCAACACCCCGACGAGGACCGCCGCTGCCATCCAACCACCGATGACTGGATTGTCGTGGTCCATAGGCCCCAGTGTACATCGCGCCCGACCCGCTAGTCCGCTGCGCCTGACACTCCTAGCATTACGGTGATCTCACAGCAGTCCGGAACCCGTGGATGAAGGAAACCCAACCCCAATCCCAACCCGCCAGGCGTACAGCGGTATCCATCCGGGAGCACGTGGAGGAGATCCTCGATCTCATACGTCCCGCAGTGCAGTCCGACGGAGGCGATGTAGAGCTCGTCGATGTGAGCGAGGACGGCATCGTCCGCGTGCGGTTCCTCGGTGACTGTGTCGGCTGCCCGTCCAGCGCGATGACGCTCAAGAGCGGGATCGAACGAAACCTCAAGCAATACGTTCCGGAAGTCAAGGCCGTTCAGTCGGTCGCGTAGCCTCAAGGCACCCCCCGGGGTGGGCCGGATCGACGGGCGACCCCAAAACCCGCCACCGCCATCCGAACAAAACCAGAAAATCGGCAAAAAGTGCTTGGGCCAACGGCAAATTCGTGTACCCTTGTGCCAGGTGGGATTGTGCATGATCGCACATTCATTTGGGCAGGAGGTCCTACACATGCTTGTGATCACCAGACGAGAGGGGGAAGAGGTAGTCATTGGCGATCCGGCAAGTCCGATCGGAACGGTGCGAGTGGCGGCAATCAAGGGTGACCGGGTTCGGCTGGCGTTCGCCTTTCCCCGCGAAATCGACGTCCACCGCCGCGAGATCGCCGACGAAATCCTTGCCGCCAAATCACCAGTGGTGGGTTCCATCCGTCCCGCAGCCCGAGAGGCCACCTGACCCCCCGACAAGGGGTTGGGATCACTCCACCGCTGTCGGCCCTGATGTCGCGCGCAGCGGCCTCACATGTTGCGGTCTTTGACGGCCCCGCCCGGTCGCCTCCTACCAGCAACGCGGCGGCTACGCGAGAAAGCCCGTGGCGTGTGGTGGGTCACGCCACGAGCAAAGGGGAAGGGAACTTGACGGCTCACGCTTCAGCTTCGGTGAGCCGTGTGGCAGGAAGGCCTCCGGTCGCGGGTGGAGACCGGAGACGAGTGAAACAATGGCATGGGCGTCGCACGACCCTTGCCGTACCCCGGGGCGAAACCGATCGCCTGATCCTTGCCGATGCGGTGCCGCCACGAATCCGGGTCGTCCATGACCCGACCACCCTTCGGCCGGCCGGCACGCTGCGCAGAGCGTTCACTTCGCGCGAAGTATCCACAAATGAGGCAGCTGCGACGGGATGCTGCGGCCTGATTTTCCCCCCACCAAGAGACGGCCACGTGCCCTGAGGCGAACCATCCACCGGGGCGAGTCGGTCGGTCGGGTCCTCTGGAGGCGTGATCTTGCGACCCGCCGGAGTCAGGCCCAGCCGAATGTCCCAAGCGTGCATCAGTGGATCTCCGCTTCACGGACTCTCTCCGGTGCTCCTCGGTCCGGTTCTCGTTGGTACACGGCTCCGGCCGCGCGGCTTCTACCCACCGGCGGTTTGCTCCTGCCGCGGTCTTGGCCCGCTCTCGGGGCCGCGCAGTTGCAGGTGATTGCCCAATCCACGAACAACCACCCTTGTGCCGATTCCCACTGCGGCAAGCATGTCATGCGGCAACAGGACACGACCAGTGGTGTCGATCTCGACAAGCCGCGCCGCAGAGAAAATCTCCTCAGCCTGACGAATCTGCTCT
Organism: Planctomycetota bacterium; assembly: GCA_027295435.1. Lineage (GTDB taxonomy): Bacteria > Planctomycetota > Phycisphaerae > Phycisphaerales > SM1A02 > JADFFQ01. The sequence goes on from JAPUKX010000331.1 coordinate 11,330, forward strand.
GGCGGGCTGTTCAGCGACGGTTCGATTTCTCGCGCCTGTCGCTCGTAGGTTCGCTCCGGCCAAAGCGAAAGCGCCCCATCAGGTCTCGGCAGCAAGTAGAACCCCTCGCCATGCACCGTCGTATCGAGGCATTCACGAATCCTCGCCGGAATCACCAACCGGTGTTTGTCGTCGATCACGTGGCTGTATGTGCCCACGAACGGGCGCGGTCGCACCCTTGGCGGCGAAGAACGCACCGTCTCCACCGCGACATCACCCACGGTTGGCAACGTATCTTCAAATCCAGAGAACGCAGCAGTCCGAGGATGGCCGCTATGCGACGCTGTGCCGTGACCGATTGGTGGGACTTGCCCGTCTGCTGCTCGCATCATCCGCTCCACGCAGGCCGCAAGATATCCCACAACGTCCCACCTGACAACCCAAATCTACCATTTTTCGACACCATTCTGCCACCTCGCTGGTCCATATGCCCCCACTATCACGCTAACTCGATGTCATCCCGATAGTTCGGATTCTTCGGCTCAATGCAGAATCTTCCCGGAATCCCCACCGCAAATCGTGGCAGGCCCTGACCGGGCTGACCTCGAGACGACCGACCGCCCAACGCATTAACGGCAAGTAGTGTTTCCGCCATCGACCGGCCGCGCCGGGGGGCCGCTATGGCGGCGAGGTGACAACCCGATAGACCGTGATCACCTCCGTCAGCGGGTGGCCGTTATTGACCAGGGTGTACAGATCCGTGGGTCCGAACAATCGCGATAGGCGATCGAGCACCCCTTCCCCGCCGCGCACCCACGCCAGCCAGTCGTGCGCCAACGCAATCCTGTGGTTCCCGACTTCGCCTATCATCGGCCGATGACCAAACCCAAACCAACCGCCGCCGCCGATGCGACCGCGACTGCGCTGCACCCAGCGAACCGGCTCGGCCTGGATTACACCGCCGAGGCGGCGAAGTTCGCAGTGGCGGCGGCTGGGATCATTGACGTTCACACCCACATCAACGGGCCCGCGTCGGCCGGGATCTACCGGCGAGTTGCCGAGTTGTACGGCGTGCGGTTGGTCTACTCCATGACCCATCTGGAACAGGTCGAGCAGGTCCGCGAGGTTCTCGGCTCCGCAGTCCGCTTTATCGCCGTGCCGAACTTCACTGGCGACGACCGCCGCCACCACCACGGGCCGGGGTACATCGAGCGAATCGAGAAATTCCACGCGTTGGGGGCGCGAATCGTCAAGTTCTGGGCCGCTCCGAGGGGAATCGACTACGGGCGGGAGGTCGGCGATCCGAATCTGCTGCGTCTGGACGCGCCGGACCGCCTCGAAGCCATGCGGGTCGCTCACGACCTGGGCATGATCTTTATGGTTCACGTCGCCGACCCCGACACCTGGTTTGCAGCCAAGTATGCCGACGCCTCGCTCTACGGCACCAAAGCCCAACAATACGAGCCGCTGGAAGAGCTCTTGGA
>JAPUKX010000332.1 GCA_027295435.1 Planctomycetota bacterium
ATCGTCAACTGGGCCCACGGGCAGGGCATTCCCGCCACGGCTCGGGGCTCCGGCGTTGGAACCATGGTCGGATATGCACTTGGCCTGTCCAACGCCTGCCCGCTGCGCTACGGCCTGCTGTTCGAGCGTTTCACCGACCCGGATCGAAGCGAGTATCCCGATATCGACATCGACCTCTGTCAGGATGGCCGGGCGAGCGTACTGGACTACGTCCGCGCGAAGTACGGCCACGTCGCGCAGATCATCACGTTCGGGCGGCTCAAGGCCAAAGCGGCGATCAAGGATGTGGCGCGGGTGTTGGGGCGGTCGCCGAGCGAAGGTCAACGCCTGGCGAATCTCATTCCCAACGAGCTGCACATCACCATCGACGCAGCGCTGCAAAAGGAGCCGGACTTCAGAGCCGAGTACGATTCGGACCCAGAGGTGAAGCGGGTGATCGATACGGCCCGAGCGCTGGAAGGCCATGCGCGCCACGCCGGCGTACACGCAGCCGGGGTGGTCATCGCAACCCAGCCGCTGGAGAACATCGTCCCCCTTTGTCGCGCAGCGGGCAGCAGCGATGTGGTCACGCAATGGGACGGGCCGACCTGCGAACGGGTGGGTCTGCTCAAGATGGATTTCCTCGGTCTACGGACGCTCTCGACCATCGAGCTGGCGAAGAAGCTGATCCGCGAGACGGTTCCTGAAGAGGCCATCTGGTCGGCGGTCGGCAAAGAACCGCCTCGGGTGTCTCAAGCGTCAAGCCACAAGCGTCAAGCCTGTCCTGCACCGCATCCGCTGGACCTGGACCGCCTGGATTACGACGACCAGCGGGTATTTGAGTTGTTCCGCCGCGGCGACACCGCCGGCGTGTTCCAGTTCGAATCACCCGGAATGCGCCGGCTGGTGTTGGACCTCAAGCCCGATCGCATTGAAGACCTCATTGCCGCCAACGCGCTGTTCCGCCCCGGGCCGATGGATCTGATTCCCCAGTACATCATGCGCAAGCACGCCAAGCAGCGCGTTCCGAAGGTTCATCCGATCGTGGACAAGTACACCGCGGAGACCTACGGCATCATGGTGTACCAGGAACAGGTCATGCAGATTCTTCACGGCCTGGGCGACATCCCGCTGCGGAAGGCGTACAGCCTCATCAAGGCGATCAGCAAGAAGAACCGCGCGGTGATCGACGCGGTGCGACCGAAGTTCATCGACGGCGCCCGCCAGCAGGGCCTTTCGGACCGCAAGGCCGACGACCTGTTCGATTTGATTCTCAAGTTCGCCGGCTACGGCTTCAACAAGTCACACTCGACCGGGTACGCCATCATCGCGTATCAGACCGCGTACCTCAAGACGAACTTCCCCAACCAATACATGGCGGCGCTGCTGACTTATGAGAGTGCCGCACGGAAGGTTGACGATTGGGCGCCCTACCTGGAAGACTGCCGGCTTACCGTGTTTCCCGATCACAGCGAAGATCACCCGCATATCGGGGTCGAGGTCAAACCGCCGAACGTCAACCTTTCTGAGGCAAGTTTTTCCGTTGTGTACGCAGCGGATGAGCCGCGCGACGCCAACCATGGTCATGTGCGCTTCGGCCTCAACGCCATTCGGGGGGCCGGCAGCTCAGCCATCAACGCGATCATCGACCAACGACGGGCGCGAGGCCCATTCACATCCATCTTCGACTTCTGCGAACGAGTTGATCTGCGAATCGTCAACAAGGCGACGATCGAGACTCTGGTCAAGTCCGGGGCGTTCGATTCGGTGCATGCGGTGGAGCAACGCTCCGCGGTGATCGCCGCCCTCGCCGATGCGATCGCCGCTGGGCAGGCGACGGCGGATGATCGGCGCAGCGGCCAGTTGAACTTCCTCCTCTCGCCGTCTCAGCCCGCCGCCCACACCCCACACCAGCGCCCGCTACCGAAGGTCCAGCCATGGGAACAGATCAAGACGCTCGCTTTGGAGAAGGAAGCATTGGGCTTTCATGTCTCCGGCCATCCGCTCGATCTTCACGAACAGGCGCTTCGGCGGTTGGGCGCGGCCGACGTGAGGACGGTCTCCACCCTGGCGGACAAGAAGTCGGTGAAGCTCGGAGGCGTGCTGGCGCATGTCCGCACAAGGATCGTGCGTAGCGGTCCAAGGGCCGGGAAGAAGATGGCCGTGGTGACAATCGCAGACAAGTCCGGCGCAATCGAGGCGGTCATTTTCAGCGACCCCTTCGCCCGGTACGGCCGGCTGATCCGTAACGATGCGATCGTCGCCTTGATCGGGAAAGTGGACCGCTCGCGCGGCGAACCTCAGGTCATCGTTGAGCAGGTCATCCGAATTGAGGAAGTGGCCCAGCAGGTCGCGGCTCGCATCGAGCTGGATCTCATCGACGAGCCGCAAGGGGAGCCACTTGAAGGGATCATGCGCTCGGTTGAGGATCTGCTGCGCAGAGCGACAGGCAACGGCGGAGGGTCCGTGGAGGTTCTGCTTCATCTGCATACCAATGGGATACGCGTCGCGCTGCGACCGCACGGGCTGCGGGTGACGTCAGCGCCCGACCTGATCGAGACGCTCAAGCAGACGCTCGGACCCGATCATGTGCGAGTGATCTCGCGTGAGATCACCCAGGCCGTGGCGTCGATGCCCAGCCGGTAACGTCTGCAAAGGCAATGCGCGGCCCGGCGGTCGTGGCTCAACGGACCGTCCCCCGGCCGGGACTTTTTACAATCGGGCATCACCGGCGGATCAACGCCGCCACCCGGCGCCTAGGCTGCCAGGCCGCCGAAGCCGAACTCGTCGTAGTCGTTGGGTTCGTATGCGTCGTCGGGGGGATCACTTGGCCATTGAGGCCGAATGCGATGATGCACCTTCAGCACGTGTGCGATCTGCTCGGCGAAGATCGATCGAAGAATCTCCAGCGTGGTCGAGACCTCCTCGCCAAATGGATCATCCTTGCTACGGAACAGCACGATCACCGCGAGGCATTCTCCCTCGTGCAGGCAGGATAAGGCGACGACCTGGCTGCCGGCAAGAAATCCCGCATCCGCGCCGATGAATTGGGCAAAGGTATCGGCGTCATCGAACAAGACCAGCTCGGTTTCATCGGCCATTTGCGGGCACACCGCCCCGCAGAGGTGATCCAGGAGCACGCTGATCGTTTCGCGCGGGCAGTCGTAGTTCACGTACGCGCCGAGATCGAAGTTGAGTTGATCGTCCGCGAGGAACACCGCCGCGTTGGTGGGTCCGATCTTGGCCAGCAGATATTCAAGCGCTGTGCGAAGCAGCTCTTCAACGTCGAGTTCCTGCTTCAGCAACGTGCGGAACTCGCTGGCCATGGCAACCTCACTCATCTGCACGGAGACGTCCTGGTAGGCGGTCACCAGATCCTTACAAAGCGTGTCCATGTGCTGCGACACTTCTTGGCGGGCTGCGACGAGCTTCTTGCACACGCGCTTGAGTCTTGCCAGTCGCTCCTCGCGCTGCCGGTCCGCCTGCGACTTGGCCAAAGCCGATTCGATGCGCTGCACAAGATCATCCAAGTCAACCGGAATGCTGACGAAATCAACGACGCCGCAGTGCAGGGCCTCCACAGCCTTGGGGAATGACTTGCTCCCAGAGAGCACGATCGACTTGGTGGACGGCGAGGTCTGCTGGAGTGATCGGGCCAGCTCCAGGCCATCGCCATCAGGCAGCGCCAGGTCCATCAGCACCAGATTGAATCGCACGCGGGCAAGGGAAGCGTGAGCTTCGAGAAGTCCGCAGACGCAAATGCATCGATGGCCGTGCTCGGTCAGCTTCGTCACCAAGGCGCTGCGGCTATCGCTTGGGCTACCGGCAATGAGGATGCGCCCCGGCTCGCGCTTGGGCGGCTGCTCGGTGAAGGCTTCGGCAATCTCCCGCTCCAATGATTCCATCGGACGCTCTCCTCCTCCAAGCAACGACCCAACGGTCAGTCGGCGCCCCTCTGTGCCCGGCCAACCGCCTGGTACCCCGCACACGGCGTCACGCCACGCCGCGCTGCGGTTGCGTCCCCCGCCAGGCACTAAGCCAAATCGTGGCTACGGCCCCTCCATCGGCGGCGTTCTCCAGCGTCAGCCGCCCGCGGTGCGCTTCGACCAGCCGTCGCGCTACTGCAAGCCCTAAGCCGGGCCCGCGACCCGCGGGCTTGTCACTGAAGAACGGATCAAACGCGTGCGCCAGGCTGTGATCACTCAGCCCAGGTCCATCATCCTTTACCTGAATTATCAATCGGTCATCCTGTGGATCAATATGAACCCGCAGCTCAATCTGCCGTGAAGCTTGGGCCTCCAAAGCGTTACGAAGCAACTCGTGCACTGCTTTGGCGATGTGATCCGGACCAAGACATACAGACGGAAGCTCTTCATCGATAACGAGTTTGACCCGGACATCTCCATTTCTTTTCGGACTGACCTTTCGCACGACTTGGTGCAGCAGCTCGGGAAGATCGAACAAACGGACGTTGATGATGGCCGGCTCGGCTACGTCTCGTAAGGCAGTGATCATGTCGCTGAGGTGATGCGACTCCTGTACGATCTGCTCGGCCATGACTTTCAGCTCGGGATCTTGCGATCGCCCGGCCAGCAGATGCGATCGCCCGGAGATGATCGCCAGCGGATTGTTCATCTCGTGGGCGGCGCCGGCCGCCAGCTCCCCCAAAGAGGCCAAGGCTTGGGCTCGAGCCAATGTATCGCGGGCTTCGGCCAAAGTTCGATTGGCTTGGGCAAACTGCTCGACAAGTCGCCCGGCCGATTGGTGCTCGGCGGCGGCGTCAACGGCAGCGCCCCAGGTACGAAGCAGCGCCTCGAGGGTCTTGCGCTCTCGGTCGGTATCGAGGCATCGGTCATGCAGCAGGGCTGCTGTGACGTGCGGGCTACAGGGCAGGGGAAGAACCCACCTCTGGAGCTGATCGCCGCCCTGAGAAAGGCAGTCGCCCAGCCAGGGCAGCACGTCCTACACGCGCATCGAGGCCCGAAGCCGGCCGTTGAGATCCGCAAGCCGCCCGGAGCCGGCCGGGACCATGACCACCCGACTTCGAAGCAGGCGACCATCGCTGGAGAAGTGGAAAACTTGGCACGGTTCGTCGTCACCGCCCTGGTAAAGGACCGAGAACGGGCCGTCCCCAAACACGCTTCGCGCCGATTCGACGACCCTGCCCAGAACGTGCTCGACCGACCATGGCCCGGTTGCGTCGTGAAACTTCGTGATCGCCTCGAGCACCGAGGATTGTCGCTCGGTAGAGGCGGCTCGCTTCAGCATCGCCGCATGAGATCGTCCGAGAACCTCGTTGGCCCGACAGATCGATTGCAGCAGGACGTTGACACTGTGTTGCTCGCCCATACCGAGCGCTTCGGCGCGTTGCGCAACTTCCTCGTGAAGACGAGGGATGATCTCAGCGACCACGCGATACTCCAGGCCGATCTCGTCACACATGCCCTCAATATCCTCGCCTTGCGGGGCATGGCCGGCGGGGGTGAGGTGCTGGCGCGGGCGATCGCATCGGCCAGGGAAACCAGCGCGATCAGAGGCCGGTTCGGCCCCTCCGGAAGCGCATTGACCGGCTGACCGTGTAGCCAGATCACGTCGATCATGCGCTGCGGCAGTTGCCAATGTTCCGCGAGCCGCTTGCCGGCAAGGCACCCGCCGATTCCGATGATTCGCCTGCAGGCATGATCCAACGACTTGCCGTGCGATTCGGCGAGTTCGCAGACGCGATCAAAGCCTTTGGGCATCGCCACATGCAGAGCGAGCAGACCAAGATCGTGCAGCAGTCCGCAGGTAAACGCCTCGCCGCGCTGGATTTTTCCGGGGCCGCTGGTGCTTGCGGCGAGGTGCTCACAAACCACCGCCACCGCGAGACTGTGATGCCAGAACATGCGCCGATCGAAGACCACCGGCTCGGTCCGCTGCTCGCCCCCGGGACTGACGACCCCATCGAAGATCTCAAACATCTGAACCGAGAGCACGGCACTGCGCAAGGCGTCGAACCCGACAAACACGACCGCACGGTCGATGGTGGTGACCTGCCGCGCCCGACCCCCAGCCATGCAGCGACACAACTTCAACACCTTGCTGCACAGGGCCGGGTCCGACGAGACAAGCCCGATGACATCCCTCGCGTCGGAATCTTCGGCCGCAGTCAGGTCCAGCAGCCGGATCGCCACTGAGCTAAGCGTCGGCAGCTGATCCAACTGCTATAAGATCAGCTCGACGCGCCTCTGTTGATTCATCTGACGGCTTGCCACGAGATCACCGGCTCCCGACGCCAGTTCATGCTGGCGATCCCCCACTCACACGTCGAGGAGTTCAGCTACCCGCTTGACGAGCTCGTCAATATTGAACGGCTTTTTGAAGAACTCGTCGGCGCCATTGTTGAGCAGGGCGTCGATCTCATCCTGCTTCACGACGCCGGAGACGATGATGATCCTGGTGTCAACAAGCTCGGCGTTGGCGCGAACCCGTTCGCAGACCAGGTTGCCGTTGATATCCGGCAACATGTAGTCAAGCAGGATCAGATGTGGTTTGAACTTCTCGGTGAGCAGCCCGGCGTCGTATCCGGTTTTCGCGGTCTTGACCTCGAAGCGATCGTCGCGACCGAACACATCGAGGAACAGATCAAGAATCTGCTCATCGTCATCCACCACTAACACCCGTTTCCGGGTGCTCTCCAACCCATCGATGGGGATGTCGTTGGCCTTCATAAACCGCAGCAGTTCACCGCGCGGAATTCGGCGAAACCGCGAGCCCGGCACCCGGAAGCCATGGAGCCGCCCATTGTCGAAGCAGCGAATGATGGTCTGCTGGGAGACCTTGCAGATCTCAGCGGCTTCGCCGGTCGTGAACACCTGCTTTTTGGACCAAGACTTTGTCCCACTGCCTTTAGCCATGACCAGCCCAGCCTCGTTGAATTGTATGCCCCAATGGATGTCCCAGATTGCTGCAACCATTGCAGATTGCCAGAGTTATGGATCGGTTCCGGCTGCCGGGAACTTCAGCGTCAGGCCAGCGCCGCTGCTGCCCATCCCGCGCAAAGGTCACAACTCGTGCACCTGAGCGGGTTCTGGGACGCCATCTCGGTCGAGTTTAGGACGGGTGCCGGCGTTCCCAGACCGCGACCGCCTCCGGCTGGCGTGGATACAGAGGCCCAAGAGCCAACGGGTCGGTCGTGCAGCCTTGGTCCAGTCGATGCGCGGCAACGGCCAGGCATGCGCGTGGATCAAACATCGGCTCAACGACCGGCACCCCCGCGTGCTCACACTTGGCCCGCATTTTCTGAGGCAGGTGCTCATCAGCGAACAGTGCTTTGATCTGATCCAGGCCGAGCGAATCGGCATCGATGAGCCGTCCGTCGCCGATGATCTGCCACATACCCCCGACTCGGTCCAACTGCGTGGCCCATGCCGTCGGTCCTTTCGCTGCCAGGGCGACGATGATCGGCCCCGGCCCCTCATATGACGCCGCCGCCACCAACGCGCTCGGCACCGCGATGATCTTCGTGCCCAGCGCTTCGCAGATCATCTTGACGGTACTCACGGCGATCCGCAGTCCGGTAAAGGCCCCCGGGCCGATCGACACGCCGACCGCCTCCGTCGCCTTGGGCTTCAACTTCAGACGGGTATAGAGCCGGTCAATCGCCCCAAGCAGATCGTCATCCTGTCGCAACGTGGAAGCAAGCCGCTCGACATGCGTTCGACCTTGATGATCGCGTACAGCGACACCGCCTTGCCGCTGAGAAGTCTCGATGGCCAGAAGTACGGGTTGCGCCATCGCCACACCTCGATTCTCCATCATTCATCACCACAATGCGGCACAGAGCACCCAGACGCAAGAGGCACAGACGTACGAACGCCGACCGATTTCTGAGTCATGGTTGACCACTCATCAGTCATGGCTTGCTGCTCTGTGGTTTCTGTGTCTGGGCGGTGGATCTTTGCGGCTGTTGTGGCAACGCGATCGCCCGGAGGCGAACTGCTGAAAGGATCGCCTCTTCGGCGGTGGGCACACAAGCCAGGTCGATCGGCAGCACGGACGCCAACTCGTGGTCACTGTTCAGCACGATCACTCGCCGGCCTCGCGTCGCCGCGCCGGCGTCCGCATGAACATGGCCCAGGCAAAAGAGCTTGACGCCCCACCGCTTGGCGAGCAGCTCGACCTGCTGGTCGCTATATCCGCGGCCCCACACCATCATGTACGCGGAGCCATCGCCGGGGCGATAGTCCTCGTCCGTCAGCTCACGATGCAGCACGTCGGGGTCAAAGAGATCCATCGCTGAAGGCGCCGGCAGGGAATGGGAGCACAACAAGCCTGACGCGGTCATCAGGGCCAGCGGCATGGCCCGTATGAACCGATTGACCGCCTCCGCCACGGCGTCCCATTGATCGCCGAAGACGAACGCCAGTCCGCCATTGAACAGCTCGATGCTGTTGCCCGCTCCCTTGGATACACCCCGGCCGGTCATCTGGGCCAGCTCGTGATTGGCCAGCAGGACGTGCACCTGGCGAGGATACTTAACCAGCAGGTCGGCCACGCGCAAGAGCATCCGGTGGCTGAGGTCCACGCCGTTGATCAGCCGATCGCTGTGAATAATCTCGTGCAGGACCAGGCAATACTGAGGCGAATCTTCCAGGCGAGCGAGGTGGACAATCTTCCTGAGGTGATCGGGATTGTCGTGTAGATCGCCCGTGGCGAGCAGCCGACCGTGCCCAGGCAGATGCATCGTCGAACCGGCGCGAAGGGGTGATGACCGCAGGGTCTGGGCCGCCTGGTCGAACAGCTCGATGACCGCAGTCGCGTCTTGGAGGTTCGTCGGCGCTCGCACATGCGAAGCATAGGCCGACGAAGCTCTTGGTGGACTCGGTGTGACCGCTCCTCGCCACGTCGAATCGCCTGCGGAGACATCACGGTCGCGGCTCGAAACGGTCGCTCCAGTTGCTTCGCAACCGCTCTAGAAGCAGGTGGCGCATGGATTGCCGCCGAGGAACGAGCACCACTCGGCCAGCAGCTTCGCCAGATCGAACGCATCGACGCACCCATCCGGCAAATTGGTCGCACCGGAGATGTCCGCGAGGGCGAGATTCTCGGGCGTGCAGTTCTCGCAAGGCGGGCTGGGCGGGTTCGGGTCATTCATGCTGGAGCACCACGCGCCGAGCATCGCCCCCAGGTCAAAGGCATCAACGCATCCATCGGGCACATCGCCCGGGCCGGTGATGTCGGCGGTGGCCGGCGGCTCGCACACGATCTCGGTGAGCTGCACTGCATCCACGCCGGCTTCGACGATCGATTGTGGGTCGGTATCCGAGGCAATGAAGCGAATGCGGAACTGATCGGTCAGCTCGACGAAGTCGGCAATGGGGAACTCCTTGAGGAACCATCCGCCACCCACCTCCGACCCGGCGGGACCGACGGTCTCCAAGCTCACCCAGCTCGAGCCGCCGTCATCCGACACCTCCACCACGAAGATATCCTGGAACGGGCTGCTGCCCTCGGTGTTGGAGTACCAGCGGTAATAGGAGATGATCGGCGTGCCGACGGTGGCGTCCATGACCGGCGAGGTGAGCGTGGTGGAGCCGCCGTCAACGTCGCTGTTGCCATCGGCATTGTCGGTGACATAGCACTGGCCGGAGCCATCGGCATCGGTGGGTGGGTCCCCGCGGTCGCCGCCACCGGCAGGAATGCCACGCTCCCAGGGCCCGTCGGTCAATCCGCCGGCGTTCGTCACCGTCCAGCCGAGATCGCTTTCAAAGTCGTCGAGGAACATCACATCCAGCGAGGTGGCGCTGAGAACCATATAGCTGTTGGCCGGCGCTCCCGGGGGCGTAACTACTTCCTGGCCGGTGGTCGTCTCGGCACTGAAGTAGTACGCGACCTGGGTGCCACAATCGGCAGAGGGGAAGACCGCGTCGTAATGGTTGGGCTCAGCCTGCGTCATCGCCAATGCGGTGAAACCGGCGCCGGTATCAACATGCAGCACCCCGGTGCCCGGCTGCGGCTCGGCGGTCACCGCGTCAACCACGACAGGGACCGTCGTTCCACCCTGGGGGGAGATCACATCAGCCAGCCCCTGGGGAAACGAGAATGACAGCAACGCGAGCTCCGGAGCGGGCATGTTATGAGCGGAGAAGCCGGCGTTGATCTCGGCGTAGTGGGGCGTGCCGTTGAAAATGTCGCCGTCGTCATCATCGAGCGTGAGGTAGTCGATGGTGATGCTCGGCGTGATCGACGAGCCGTTGTGCAACAGGATGCTGTTCACGGCCAGGTTGGAAATGATATCCAAGTAGGTGAAGGGATTCGTCGCCAGCAGCTCGTTGCGGGTGCTCCACACGCAGCCGGAGATCAACTGGCCACAGGCGTGAATCGCGCTACCGCAGCTGGAGCAGCCGACCTCCTGGTACTGGCAGTTGTTGTCAGCGTTGCGCAGGGGCACGTTGCAATGGCCGAAGAAGCCCAGCGCAAGGTTCGGATCATCGGTGATGAGCACGCCCACGACATCGCCCATGCCCTCGCCGTAGGCGCCCTGGCCGCTGCCGCCGGTGGCCACAAGGTGGTGGCCGTACTCGTGGTGCACTATCGTCGAGTTGGCCGTGTTGGGGCAACCCCCGCCGGAGGTATAGAAGTTGATCGAGCCGCCGTCATAGAACGCATTGCAGTTGTTGTTGAGATTGACGTTGACCGGGAAATCCATCTGGTTGTTGATGGTTGGATAGGCCGGGTTGTACGTCAGCACGAAGTCCCGCACCGCATTTGCTTCAACATACGCGTTGACCTCCGCCCGAATGAGCTCGCTTGAGTTGGCGGCGTTGTGGACGAAGTCGGCCGGGCCCGGCGGAGTAACGTTCAGCGACAGCACGGTGTCGGCGCCGGCCTGGTTGTTCACGTTGAACCACAAGCCCTCGACCCGCGACTGCACGGTGACCACGCCGGCTCCGCCGTTGGGGATGACAAAGTCGCCGTTGGCGTCGGCGAACGCCTCCGTACCGCCGATAGTCACCCGTGCGTAGGGCATGGGCGCCAGTGCTTCGGGCCCGCAGATGTCCGCCCCAAAGTCCTGGGTGGCCAGACCGCTGACGTTGCCGGTTACGCCGCCCCCATGCCTTGCGTAGCCAAGCCCCAGACAATGCCCGCCACACCCCCATGGAGGATGCGGTCTTCCCCGTATAGAACCACCCCCGTCACCGCATCGACGAGGTAAAACCAAAGCTGATAAG
>JAPUKX010000333.1 GCA_027295435.1 Planctomycetota bacterium
GGGTCGGATAGTAGAAGAGCCGTTCCATGCAGCCGGTTGCCGGCATGTAGAGAAAAACAGCCACGACGGCGATGCGGACGCTCCAGCGGACGACGCGGCGCGTCACTGGACGCTGGGGAGCGATCGATTCGCGGCTGCTCATCGCCCGGGCCTCGGCCAAGTGTACTGCGATCGGCTCTCCACCGTGCGATCGAGCCGCCGAGGCTGGGCCGTCTGGAGCCTCGCCTCTTGACGCATCACGCCCCCCGCTCGCCTGTCCCCCGGATGTGGCCTATACTCGGTGCTTGGCGTATTCCATAGCCACTTGACGGCCCTCACCCCAGACACCCGGGATCATCACCACCCATGATTGAAGCGCTCAGGAGCGATGAGATCGTAAGGAAGCTCGGCGGCCGGTTCAAGCTGACCGCCCTGATCCAGCGACGGCTGCGAGAGCTGATCGTCGACGGCGCCCGCCCGTTGGTCGAACGCCAGGGCCGAACAGATCTGGAGGTCATCATCGAAGAGATCCTCCAGGACAAGATCACCCCGGACTACTCCGAAAGCGGCTTCGACCCGACGCCCCCTAAGAAGAAGCGCTAGGGCTGACGGCGCGCTGCCCGCCGCGAATTGAGCGCAGAGCTTGTGGGCAACCCAGATACCACCGCTTCCAATGCCGCTGCCGAACGACGCGTGATTGTCGGCCTCAGCGGCGGGATCGCCTGCTACAAGGTCGCCCACGTCGTCAGCCGGCTGGCCCAGGCCGGCGCCCAAGTCACCGTGGCCATGACCGAAGCGGCGACGCGATTCGTCACCCCGCTGACGTTCCAGGCGCTCTCCGGCCGGGCGGTCTACTGCAGCCCGTGGGAACACATCGAGTCGCACGACCCGCAGCACATCAGCCTGGCCCGGGCCGCTGATCTCATGTTGATCGCCCCCTGCACGATGGACATGCTCGCCAGGCTCGTCCACGGCCGGACTGATGATGTCGTCAGCCTCATCGCGTCCGCAGTAGATTGGTCGCGGCAGCCCATGCTGGTGGCGCCGTCGATGAACGAGGTGATGTGGAACCAGCCCGCCAGCCAGCGCAACATAGCCCAGCTTCGAGCCGACGGCTGCGAGATCATCGAGCCGACCCAAGGCTGGCAGGCCTGTCGCACCGAAGGCATCGGCCGACTCGCCGAGCCGGACGCAATCCTCGACGCGGTGATGTCAAAGCTATCCGCCCTCACCCGCGCCTAGTGCCATACCTGCAAAGCCGCGACCACCGGTCGCGGTCTTCTCTTGGACCGGCGTGACTGCTCGCGGTCTTCTCTTCGCCCGGCGTGACTGCTCGCGGTCGGCCCTCCCCGGCGGCCTCCCGTTCGCGGTGAGAGCAACGCCAGTGCACAATGCGCTACGGTGAGACGCTTGCGACGATACGACGTGGCGATCATCGGCGGGGGGATTGTCGGCCTGGCGACGGCCATGGCCTTGCTGCGCGCCAAGCGCCTCGGCGTCGTGGTGCTGGAAGCGGAGGATCGCCTCGCCGCTCACCAGAGCGGTCACAACAGCGGCGTGATACACGCCGGGCTGTACTATCGGCCCGGCTCGCTCAAAGCCCGCCTGTGCATTGAAGGGCGCGACGCGCTGTACCGGTTCTGCGCCGAGCGTGGCGTGCCACACGAGCGCTGCGGCAAGGTGATCGTGGCTGCCGATGAGCGCGATCTGCCCGGGCTGGCAAGACTTGTCGAGCGCGGCCGGGCGAACGGGCTGGGCGGGCTTCGCAGCCTCTCGGCAGACGAACTTCGAGCCCATGAGCCGCACGCGGCGGGCGTTGCGGGTCTCTTTGTGCCCGACACCGGTATCGTGGATTTCATCGCGGTGACTGCGGCCATCGCCGATGTTGTGCGCGAACGGGGTGGAGACATTCTTACCAGCACACGCGTTGAGCGAGTGCGCCCCCAGGCGAGTGAATTTGTACTCGAAACACCGCAGGGCGAGATCAGCTGCCGATCGCTTATCAACTGTGCCGGACTTCAGGCCGATCGCGTGGCCCGAATGTGCGGGCTGGAGCCGGACTGTCGCATCATTCCGTTTCGCGGCGAGTATTGTGAGCTCGCCCCCCAGCGAGCCGCCCTGGTGCGAAACCTTCTCTACCCGGTGCCCGACCCGCGGCTGCCGTTTGTTGGGGTTCATTTCACCCGGCGGATCACCGGCGGCGTTGAAGCCGGACCGACCGCTGTGCTCACATTCAATCGCCACGGCTATCGACGATGGAACGTCTGCAGTGCCGATGCGATCGAGATGCTTTGTTTTCCAGGCTTGTGGCGGATGGCCGGACGGTATTGGCGGACGGGTCTGGGCGAGCTTTGGCGGTCGCTGAGCCAGCAAGCGTTCACCCGCGCCTTGCAACGGCTGGTTCCCGAGCTGACCGCAGCTGACCTTCGACCGGCGAAGTCCGGCGTCCGAGCCCAGGCGGTCGATCGCAACGGCCGTCTCGTCGATGACTTTCGAATCATGCAGGACCAGCGCATGATTCACGTGCTCAACGCGCCGTCGCCCGCCGCCACGTCGGCAATCGCCATCGGCCGATTCATCGCCGAGATGGCAATACGCGGGCAGTGACACAACGCTTGGTTGCGCCGAATGCCGCTCGCACCGCGAGACAGCGTCGTAGAATGTCACCGTGAAACGCCGCCTAAGTGGCAGCGCATCGTACCGCATGACCACAATGGGGAATGATGTCAATTGTTCTTACACGGGACGATCATTGCCGAGTGCACCATGTCTCCCGCCACCACTCCCACAACACTGCCGGCTCGGGATAGAAGCCCTCGTCGTTGCGGCGCTCGTCATTGAGAACCTGAAGTTCATCAAGCACAGGTCGAATGACTTGCGGGCTGCGCGGCGGCTTTCGAGGGTTGGGGAGCGGTCGATCCAGATCCCTGACCATATCGGTCGGTGTTGAGGCAATTCGCCGAGCCGCTGCCTTGGCCCGCGGTGTCTTGGCGACCGATTCGTCAGCGTATCGAGCGACGAGATAAGTAAGAATCTTGATCCGGATGCGCCAGAGCCACGTTGGGCCTTCAGGCTCTTGCTGCGTGAGGCGATGCAACTCAGAAAGGCGTGAGCACCACTCCCCAAGTCGTGTGCTGATGACCATGGCTCATCCTAAAGAAGATGATAGGGCTGCTCGTCGTACGTCAACGACGGCACCGTCGGCATCCTCGACCTGCTGACGCTGATGGCGAATTGGGGGCCGTGCGCGTGAAGAAGGCGGCGGGACATCGAGGCACCAGGCATTTGGCACTAGGGGTAAGCCGATCCGCGAATTCCTAATGCCTCTCATCCCAAAGCCGTGGTGTTGCTCTCCGGCGGGGTGGATTCATCCTTTCGGATCTTCAAGCCTTTCTCCCATGCGCGCTCGATCCAATGGGTGAACCATCTCTTCGAAGCGACGGGCGGGAACGTACGTATCGATCTCCCGTCGATATGAGGCGTCCGGGCGGTGGTAGTACGCAACGTTGAAGCGCGCGCCGCATTCCGAACAACAGCCCCATCCGTCATCGTCCGTAGGGGCACCAAGGAGAGAGTACCCGCATTTGAAACATCGCCGCAGCGCCACAACCTTTCGACGCAGCCGCCTTGCCCGCGTCAGCTCCCAGATCAGGTAAGCGAGGAAGACCAACGAAAACCCCACCGGGGGCCAGCCGAGCAGGAAGTAGACGTAAAGGTACACGACAACAATGGCTGCCCACACGACAACCGGCGTCCATTTTCCGAATGTCAGTCTTGGCTCAAGGAACCGCCCCGACACTTCCGTAAAAAACGAATCAAAATCTCGCTGGTGGCGGTAGCAGTAACCGTGCTCGTCCGGCTCAAATGGCGGATCAGTCGGACGGCTCGGTTGCATGTCGCTGCACATGTGATCATTCTACGGTTCGGGGCTTGTGCCCAGTGGCGGACTCTGTGGCGAGGCTACATAGAGGCATCAGCAGCGAGCCGCCGCGTTCCCCCGCGCGGGTAGGGCATAGCTCGGCTATCGTTGTGACGTGAGACGCCGCCTGTTGATGGTTGCGATCTTCCTTCTCCTCGGCGCGGTGGTGAACGTCGCCGTGGCGTGGGGGTCTGCGGTTGCCGTGGACGTACGCAAGGGTCGGATGCTGAGATCCGATTCTTCAGATTGGCGGTTCTGTACAACAGTGTGGCGGCGCGCCAGCGCGATACGGACGTTATCGTGGTCCACCCACGAAGTTTACGGAGATCATTCCGAGGCTGGGATCGATCTTCTTGGCCGGAACTGGTTCGCCTACATCGTAGAGGCGATAAACCTTCGCGCTGAAGCCAAGATCGGACGGCATTCGGCTGATCCAGGGAATCAAACTTTCGAAGCTCCGAGTTGGTTATCTCTCAGTTCCGTGCCAGAGCGCAAGTTGAACGGACTCGATTACCCAACTCCGACGATTCATGATGCTCGGGGATGGCCGTTCCTCTCAATGCGTTGCGAAATCGCCTTCCCCATCGGTGGAACTCCCCTGCACACACGGCTGACGAATGGATTGTGGATCAAGAGATGGTCGATTGGTGGGTCTGGTTGGCTGGAGTCTCAGGGGCTGCCTCTTCGCCCCATCTGGCCCGGCTTTGCGATCAACACGCTCTTCTACGCCGCGATCCTCTGGCTCCCCATTCGTGGTCCATTCGCCCTGCGCCGACTCATCCGACGCGAGCGCGGGCTGTGTGTCGCCTGCGGCTACGACATCCGCCACGTTGACCACGACGCCTGCCCCGAATGCGGGGCGGCCATTCCCTCTCCCTTGAGGGAGAGGGCGAGGGTGAGGGTGGGATGACCGATCGGCCGACACGGCACCGCATCCCACCAGACATGACCCAACGGTCCCGATCGCTGCGGCGCCGCTCGACGTACCCCGAACGCGCCCTTTGGAGCGTGCTGCGGGACAAGCAACTCAAGGGCTTGCGCTTGCGGCGACAGCACGCAATCGGCCGGTACGTTGTTGACTTCTATTGTCCGGGGGCGAAGCTCGTCGTCGAG
>JAPUKX010000334.1 GCA_027295435.1 Planctomycetota bacterium
CACGACGCGGCCGGTGACCGGCGCCTTCGCCGGCACCAGGTTCATCTTTGCTTGCGGGAGGATCGGTTCGGTTGTGGTGGTTTGCTCGCTCACCGCCGGCACACTGTAGTTGAACCGGCCGGAAAAGAAAATGGCTCGGTCGGTGTGCCGCTCAAAGGTGAAGTGGAAGGTGTGATCGGGATTGCCGCCCGTGCTTCCCTGGGAAAATGATCCTTCGATGTCGCCCAGAGCCGGATCGTAAAGGCAGTAGCAGGTTTACCGGCGGTCGGAGGCTCGTCATTGAGTCGCGACCGATGCGCCATCACCTGTGAAGACGGGTTTGTCGTCTTCGCTGATCGTTGTAGCAGTGTTGGCCGAAGACCAAGCAAAGCCATGCTCAGGTCGCTGCTCAAGATCAGGGTGCCCTTGGGGATGAGTGCGATCGTGGGAGTCGCCCACGTTTCCGGTGAACTCGATGACCTCCAGCGGGTCCCCGCTGGGCGTCGCCGCGGAATCCGGCCCTGAAAGGACGCTAGACAGACCTACATAGGTCAGCATGCCCAGAGCACAACAGGCAGTCGCAATTCGATTGGTTGTCACAGGTAGCCTCCTTCAGCCAAGACGCCAACTTCTCCAAAGGATCGAGCGTACGATTCGCCTCGCCATTTCCAAGCTGCTATGCCAAGAAATCCGCCTGCGCTGGTAAAACTGTGCGGCTTGTGGGACCTGGGCCAAGCGTACCTGGCGGTCGGGTAATCAGCGACACCGCGGCGGATCAAAAGGCGGGTGTCGGGCCGCTGTGCTGGCTGCGGGCACGTCGTGGGTAACCTGTCGTTGCCTGGGCGTGGCCGTGAATAACGGCAGGATGTGACATGCTGGAGCGGTATCTGGCCGGGCGGGGCCCGGATCGCCGATGCTAGGTTGGGGTGGTGCGCTGCGCCAGCAGGGATCCTGCGATGGATGCATTTCGAATCCAGGGCGGCGCGCGGTTATCCGGTCGAATCGCGATCGACGGCTCGAAAAACGCCTCTCTTCCCCTGATGGCGGCGGCGCTGCTCACCGACGAGCCGGTGACGCTGCGCCGGGTACCCGCGTTGTCCGATATCTCCAACATGGCCCGCCTTCTGGGCGAGCTCGGATGCCATGTCGAAGGCCGCCACGGCACCATCACACTCACAAGCGTCGATCCCAGCCTGACCCACGCCCGATACGACATTGTCCGCACCATGCGGGCGGGCATCTGCGTCTTGGGTCCACTGGTGGCCAGGCGCCAGCGTGCGTCGGTGGCGATGCCCGGCGGGTGTGTGTTTGGGGCCCGGCCGGTTGATCTGCATCTGCGCGGTTTGCAGGCGATGGGCGCTAACATCGAGCTTCAAAGCGGCGACATCATTGCCACGGCCGACAGGCTCAAGGGGGCCACGGTCTTCCTCGGCGGGCCGTTCGGCTCCACCGTATTGGGGACCGCCAACATCATGTCCGCGGCTACGTTAGCCGACGGCCGCACCACTATCGAGTCAGCGGCCTGCGAGCCGGAGATCGTCGATCTGGCCGAAATGCTCATCGCCATGGGTGCCCGGATCGCCGGCGCGGGCACGCCCCGGATCATCATTGACGGCGTGGACGAACTGGGCCCGGCGGACCACCGCGTCGTGCCGGACCGCATCGTCGCCAGCACCTATGCCATCGCCGCCGCCATCACCAACGGCGATGTCACGATTGATGACTTCCCATACGACAGCCTGCTCGCGGTCGTCGATCGTCTGGACCAGATCGGCGTACACCTGGACCGCCTCGACCCTACCGGCAATCCAAAGTGCTGCGCCGTGCAGGTGACATCCGAACGCCTTTTCAATCCGGTGATGATCACCACCCAACCCTATCCAGGGTTTCCCACGGACCTCCAGGCCCAGATGATGGCGCTGTTATGCCTGGCCCAAGGCAACAGCTTTATCACCGAGAAGATCTACCCGGAGCGGTTCATGCATGTGGCCGAGCTGACTCGCATGGGCGCGCAACTGTACCGCCAGGGCCCCACCGTCATGGTCCAGGGCGTATCGCGGTTCGTCGCTGCACCGGTGATGGCCAGCGATCTTCGTGGTTCGGCCTGCGTCGTGCTCGCAGGCTTGGCGGCGCAAGGCACCACGACCGTCTCTCGGGTCTATCACCTCGACCGCGGCTATAGCAGGATGGAGGAATCCCTCAACGCCCTGGGCGCCCGGATCGAACGGTTCGATGCCCACGCCGATGATCCGGCCGCCGCGGTTCCCGTGGAGCTCGTCGGTCAACCGGGCTGAGCCGGTCCCCGCGTATTCATGCGCGGCTATGAATCCACAGTTCATCGGCACGAGTCGGAAGTTTCTGGATTCCGCTCACTGCTCGTCGGTGAGCAGGACGTCGATCAGGCGCTGCTGCGCCTTCTCGTAGCCATCCAGTGAATCGAGCAGGTAGGCGTTCAGACGCTCGACGATCTGCGGATCATCGTTGAGTCGATCGGCGTGACGGTCCATGACCCGCTGCACGGACTCCGAAGCGGCCTTCAGATCGCTGGCGGCCATGGCGAAGGAGCGGGCGGCCTCATACAGCAGTTCATGCTCCAGCTCGGACTTGCTTGGCTTGTACAGAATCTTCCAAGGGCTGCGCCGCAACTCGATGCCGGCGAACTTGAGCGATTGAGCGGCCAGCCGAATGTCCCCCAGCGCCGCGCGGATGTCCGGGGTCCAATGGTCGAATTCCCGTCCCACGTCCTCCATGACCACTCTCGCCGCGTCCAGAGCGGCCTGCCCCGTGCCGAGCAACTCCTCGACCTTGTCGATGGTCTGCTCATTGACGCGGGCGGTGATCGCCCGGACGGCGGCGCTGGTTGCCATGACATCATCGAGAATCTGATTGGTCTTGGTTTGGTTGTCCGGCCCCAGCAAGGCGGTGAGCATACCAACGGTCGGTGTGCCCTCAAACACGCCGCCATCGGCCAGGAGTTTGGGCGCCGGCGTTGGCATCACTGCCTCCGGTTCCACAACGTGCTCATCAACCGGGCCACCGAGGCTGATGATGTCGATCCAAGCGTCAGCCCCGATCAGGGGCGAAGCGATCAGTACCGTAGCGTTGCTATACAGTTCGACGGTCTGGTCGAGCGTGAAGTCGATCTCGATCACTTCTTGAAACACCTCGTCTTCGATCTGTGGGCGGACATCAGTGACCTCGCCCATTTCCACCCCACCGACGCGGACCTTGGCCCCTGCCTTGAGGTTCTTCACACCCGAGGCGACGTCGAAGGTGACCATATACTGGTTGGTTCGCTGCAAGAAAGTCTGCCAGGCGTCGGAGAGCACGATCACCACGGAGAAGGCAAGCACCAGAGTCACCGTGACGAAGATTCCGGCCCGGATGTTGTTGCGGCTGCGTTCATGAGGGCTCGGCATCGCTGATCACTCCACCTGCTTTAGGGCAAACTCATACCACGCCGTTGCCGTAATGACCAGCCGCTGGTCCGCTGCCAAGACGCCCCGAAGCGACGCGCAAACGCCAATGCCCCGTCCGGAACGCCCGCTAGACCTTGCGGGTCGGCTCAACCGACGGCCCCTTGGGCAAAACCGGCTGGACCTCGCCCAGCAGATCCTCAGCATAGTTGGTCGATGCCTTGCGGCGGGTGATTGGGCCCTCGGCGTCGCCCCGCAGGAATTGCCGGATCGTCTGTTGACGCTCATCGAGCTGGTCCAGTCGCTCGGTTGGATGATCGCGCAGCCGCTCAAAGGCCGCTTTGCGATCAACCATCAGCATCCTACCGCGCTCCAGCATCGCCATGCGATCGGCGACCGCAAAGGCCGAGTTCATCTCGTGGGTAACCACCACGCTGGTCACCCCCAGCTTCTTGGACAGGTCAATGATCAGCCGATCGATCTCGGCGGAGGTCACCGGATCGAGCCCGGCTGAAGGCTCGTCATAAAAGAGAATCTTTGGGTCCAGCGACAGCGCCCTGGCCAGGCCGGCTCGCTTCTTCATTCCGCCGGATATCTGGGCGGGGTATTTCGCCGCGTGCTCCCGCAAGCCGACCAGCTCGAGTTTGATCTTGACCTGGATCTCGATGATTTTGTGGTCGAGCATGGTGTGCTCTTGCAGCGGCAAGGCAACGTTCTCCGCCACGGTCATCGAGTTGAACAGGGCCCCGGACTGAAAGAGGATGCCGATCTTCTTGCGCAGCTCATTGAGTCCGTCCTCGTCAAGCTCACCGAGCGTGCTCCCGAAGAGCTGAACATGCCCACCGTCGGGGACGAGCGACCCGATCATGAGGCGCAGCAACGTTGATTTGCCCGATCCGGAGCCGCCCATGACCACCACCGTCTCGCCGGGAAACACCTCCAGGTTCACCCCGTCGAGCACAGTCTGGTCGCCGAAGCGCTTGACCAAGTCCCGGACCTCGATGAGCGGTTCACGATCCACTGTCTGACTCCCCTGGGGCGGCCGACGCCTCGCCAACGATCGCGGCCGCCGAGGCCGGATAGACAAGATCCCCCAACTCAGGGTCGTGAAGAACGAGCCAGGCAAACTTTAGCACAAGATCCCACCGGTCATCGGCGAGCACGATAAACTCCGCTTCAGCTTCGACAGGGCCGCTGGCGAAATCCAAGGTGTAAGGAATGCGGGGGCGGTACCGATTCACTGCGGCCGCGTTGGCACCCGGCCGGCGGGCCTCGCCGACGGGCCGCTGTGTCGAGCCGTTCAACGCGCCGTACCGTCTGCTGACTTCTCCCAGGAAAGCCAAGGCCTCGGCGTCATCCGCGGTAGCACCATCGCCGACGAACCCCGCCTTGAAGCTGGCAACATCACCCCAGAGGCCGGCTTGCAGCTCAGCCGCCAACCCGTTGAGCATCTGTCGGCGAGCGTTGACGTCCCACCAACGAGCCGCCATCCCCCACCCCGCCACTGCCAACAGGCCAATGACGATTCCGCCGATAGCCAGTCGCCTACCGGTCCGCTGCGGATCGCGCCTGATCTCTCCCAGCGCGTAGAAACCCAGCAACGGTCCCATCAGCGACGCGATCGGACAAAGAACGCAGGCGCTACAAATGAGCGATGCGACAGCCCAGAGACTAACTTGTCGGGACGGCGCGGCGGCCTGTCCGCGCGAAACGCTCATCGTGGTCGGTCGCCGAAGGGCTTGACCAGGTCCCGGACCTCGATGAGCGGTTCATCCGGCATCGCCGGTTTCCGGATCGTTGTTGCCGTTCCCTTCAGCCTCGTCGGATTCGCCTTCCGATGGCGGGTACGTGAGATCGCCGAGGTCGGGGTCGTGGATGGTAAACCGCCCGAACTTGACCCCCCAATGGAGCTCCCGCGTCTCGGGGTCGAAGCTTCCAAACTCAACATCTGCTTTGACGGTCTTGTTAGCGAACTCGAACACATAAGGAAAAGGCTTGACGGGCTGCATGATCTCCTCAACTGACGGCGGATTCTTGGCCATTTCATCCTCATCGAGACGACAGGACACGAATTCGCCGTAGCGATTGCGCAGTTCGTCGATAAATGCCTGAGCGTCGGCATCACTAGCGACCGCCGCTTTCCCCAGCAAGCCTGACTTGAATCCGAGCATGTCGCCAACGAATCCCGCCTGCATCGCTTCCCGCGGGCCTTGCTGGACCGGCACGGTGAAGGCCTTGTACCCCCACACGACGCCCATTCCCCACAAGATCGTCACCACCAAGCCGATCAAGATGCCTGCGAAGGCAATGCCTTTACCCTTCCTAGCCGGATTGTTGCTGATCGAAACTATTGCCGCCAAACCGAGGAAGGGTCCAATCAGAGTCGTGATCGGGCAGCAGACGATCAGACTGCACACGAGGGATGCGATCGCCAAGCCGCTGGTCTTTTGCGCTACGGCGTCCGGGACGCCAAACGTGCTTTCGAACTGGCTCATCAATGGCGCTCCACACTTGAGTTGGCGGGCATCCTAGCGTCAACGCACCTCTCTCGCCACACCGTCGCCGTGACGTTTCGCCGCGGATCGCCGACCGGCGTGCCGGGGGCGCAAGGTGAGGCCAGCGGGCCGCTCTTGGAGCGGCGGCTAAACTGGTGCGATGCTTGGGGACCTGGTCGGGAAACGCGTCACCCTGATGGGACTCGGCCGGTTCGGCGGCGGGGTTGGAGTCGCCCGTTGGATGGCCGAACAAGGCGCGCACGTCCTGGTGACCGATCTCCTGTCGGCCGAGAAGCTTGCCGCGTCAGTAGATCAACTTGCGGATCTCATTGACCGAGGTGCGGTTGTCTTGCGGCTCGGCGAGCACGATGAGCAGGATTTCACAACCCGCGACCTGGTCGTCGCCAACCCGGCCGTGCCCAAGCCCTGGGAGAATCCTTTGCTGCGGGCCGCCGAGGCCGCCGGCGTTGCGATCACCACCGAGATCCGACTGCTCACCGACCGGCTCAACCGCGATCGGGTGATCGCCGTGACGGGGACCGCGGGAAAATCCACCACCGCTGCAATGATCCACCACATCCTTACTCGTGGGGGTGTGCCCGCACATCTCGGCGGGAACATCGGCGGTTCGCTTCTCAACCAGCTCGACACGATCGAAGCCAACGACTGGATTGTGCTGGAGCTTTCCAGTGCCATGCTCTATTGGCTGGGCGAAGGGGTGGGGTACCGCTGGTCAGCCGGCTTCTCCCCGCGCATCGCCATTCTCACGAATCTCCAACCCAACCACCTCGACTGGCATGGGACGTTGGAGCATTACGAGAAGTCCAAGCTGAACATCTTTAAGTATCAGGAGCCGGGCGACCACGCGATCAGAGCCAATGATCTCGATCCGGCCAGCCCGCCGGTCAGGCTTCGGACTCCCGGATCGCATAACCAGCTAAACGCCCAACTGGCCATGGCAGCTGTGCGAATGGCGACCGGAGTTTCGCCATCCGAAGCAGCCGAACTGCTGTGCGACTTCCAGGGTCTGCCTCATCGCCTCCAGCTTATTGCCGAGCACGATGGCCTGCGCTTCTTCGACGATTCCAAATCCACCACGCCGCAGGCAACCTGCGTTGCCGTTGCCGCATTAGGCGATCCCGCAAGAGTTCACCTGATCGCCGGCGGCTACGACAAAGGGATCGATCTTTCACCGATCGCGAAGCTTGCGTCTCAGCTCACCGGCCTGTACACGATTGGCGACACGGGGCCGGGCCTGGCGCAAAGCGGCGGCGCGTATTGCACCACGCTGCA
>JAPUKX010000335.1 GCA_027295435.1 Planctomycetota bacterium
GGGGACGATCTCGCTCAGATCGGCAAATGTCGGCGGCCCCAAAATCGGCTTGGCTTCGCTTATCAGCTGGCCTTCGTTCGGTTGCTGAACCGCTTTCCAAAGCAGCAGCCCTTCGAAGTCATCGACGATCTCGTCAACTTCATCGCCGTTCAGCTCGGCGTTGCTGCCGGGCAGATCGATCTCTACCGTAACCGACAACCGACCATTTCCGAGCACCAGCAGACCATCACCGGCTATCTCGGGCTGCGCACGTTTGGTGATGCCGAGGCCACGCTGCTGGAGAAGTTCGTGTTCGATGAGGCCTGCCGCCGGGAACGGACCATCGCGCTGCAGGCCAGGGTTCGGGAGTTTCTCAAAGAACAACGCATCCTCGAACCGGCGGAGTTTCGGATCGCTCGCATCGTCGGAGAAAAGCGTAAGGCCGCCAGCGAGCACATCTTCAGCCGCATCACGGCCGGTATTGCGCCCGACCTGGCACACACGCTCGACGACCTGCTGGTCGTCGAGGCGGAGGAGAGTATTTCCGTGTTGCAACGGATTAAAGCCAATCCAAGCAGACCGTCTGCCAACGCAATGCTCGCGTTGCTCAAGAAGCTCGCGGCGATCGAAGCCACGGGCGTCCTCAACGTGGATCTTTCGTGGCTCAACAGCAACTACCAGCGCGCCCTATTCCACCAGGTGCGGAAATCCTCGGCACACCGCGTACGCGAGATAGTGCCGCCCCGCCGTCACGCCGCCCTGGTGTGCTTTCTTTGGCAGAGCTACCGCGACACGGTCGACCAGGCCGTGGACATGTTCGACAAGCTGCTCACGCGGACGTCGACCCACGCGCAACACGACATCGATGAACAGCTTTGCCGTCAGCGTCAGACCATCCAGACCTCACTCGCGACCCTGAAGTCGATGGGCCGGATCATCCTTGATGAGTCCATTGCCGACAGCGCGCTGCGCCCGAGTCTCTTCGCGGAGATCCCGCGTGAGGACCTCGCCGCTCAATTGGAAGCTGTCACGGAATGGGTGACGGGCAAGAAAAGCGACCTCTTCCACGGCATCGTTCGACGCTTCGGCACGCTGCGCAAGTTCTCGCCCACCTTGCTACAGGCTCTTGAGTTTCTGCCGGACGCCGAGGGCGAGAAGACCGCCTGCATCAGTGCCCTCGAAACGCTCAAGGAGATGAACGCGGCCGGCCGACGCAAGCTGCCGGATGATACGCCCACGGACTTCGTTTCCGAGCGCCTGCGCGCCATCATCGTGCCCGACGGCAAGCTGAACCGACCGGCGTGGGAGTGCGCCCTGCTGCTGAAGCTCCGCGATGAGATCAAGGTGGGGAACCTCTCGGTCCGTCACAGCAAGCGGTTCGGGCGGCTCGATGATTTCTTCATTGATGAAACGCACTGGCAGGGCATGCGGGAGAAGTTTTTTCAGCGCTCCGGCCTGCCCGCTGATCCCAACGAGGTGCCGGCGTACCTTGGTCACCGGCTGGCCGAAGCGTACGACCGATTTCTACAGACCGCGCCCACCAACAGCTACGCCGTCGCGGATGAAAACGGCTGGCACCTCTCGGCCGATGCAACAGAGAAGCTGGACGAAGCCACTGAGGCCCGTCTGAACCAGCTCAAGGGCTGGCTCTCCAAGGCCATGCGACGCATCCGGTTACCGGAGTTACTGATAGAGGTGGACAACGAACTTGGCTTCACCCACCACTTCATGGCGCAGCCGCAGCGGCAGGACTCTTCACCCGAGGACGTCTGCGCGGTGTTGGCCGCGGTGATGGCCCACGGGTGCAATATTGGCTCGTACACGATGGCGCAGCTCGTCCCCGACGTCACCTATGAGCAGCTCAAGCGCATCGGCGACTGGCAACTCACCGAGGAATCACAGCGGAGTGCCCTGGCAGACCTCGTAAATGCGATCGCGGGGCTGGACACCGCGCTGTACTGGGGCGAAGGGAAGACCTCAGCGAGTGACGGGCAGCGCTTCTCGCTACCCCGGCGGGTCTTGCAGCAGACCTACAGCACGCGGTTCAGTGACTTCGCGCTGGAGTTCTACACCTTTGTCGCCGACAACTACGCCCCCTTTTATAGCCAGCCGATCGAGTGCACCGACCGCGACGCCGCGTTTGTTTTGGACGGGCTACTCTACAACGAGAACGACCTACCGTTGGAGGAGCACTACACTGACACCCATGGCTACACAGAGATCAACTTCGCCGCGTTCGCGATGCTCGGCCGGCGCTTTTGTCCGCGCATCCGCGGCGTGCAGCACCAGCGTATCTACCGGATCGAGCCTGCGCGCGAGTACGGCCCCCTGAAGAGTCTGGTCGGCCGCGCCGACCGCACCATAGACACTGGCGTGATCGCCGAGCAATGGGACCGCATGGGGCAGCTCTACGCATCCATGCAGAGCGGACACGTCACGGCCTCGGTGGCCCTCAAACGCCTGGTGGCGTACAGCGCCAAGAATCGCTTCTACCGCGCCAATCGCGACCTCGGTCGCGTCCTCAAGACCGAGTTCATCCTGCAGTACCTCTCCGAGCCGGATCTGCGGGGACGCATCCGCCGTGGGCTACTCAAGGTGGAGCAGCTCCATGCGCTGGCGCGCGACGTCTTTTACGGTCGGCGTGGCCGGATCAATGCCCGCGAACTGTGGGAACAGATGAACACGTGCAGCTGCCTGACGCTCATCCTCGCCTGCATCGTCTTCTGGCAGGCCAGAGAGATTTCCTTGACCATCAGCCAGGGCGACCCGGCGCCCGACGGCATTGACCTGCAACTGCTCGAACACGTGAGCCCCATCGAATGGGACAACGTCGTGCTCTACGGCCAGTACATCCTTGATCGCAAGCTCGTTCGGCGTCGGCGAGGGCCGTCCGGGCCGCTCCTTAGCGTATAAAATTACACGAATCTGCCTAGTACCCTTGGTCGGCCGCCTTGGCCAGCAAGAGCAGGTCGTCGACCTTGAAGCTCTGTGAGCTTTTCC
>JAPUKX010000336.1 GCA_027295435.1 Planctomycetota bacterium
TATCCTGCGCGAAGGGGTCGTGATACCCGCGCGGCTGGGACAAGCGGTCTTTGAAGCCGACGGTCTCAGTACGGCTGCCGACGGTCGCATCGGCGTCACGCTCCGGGATAACACGCGTGTCTCACTCGGGGCCAGCAGCGAAATTCGCCTCAGTCGCTTTGTCTACGCCCCCGCTGAGGGCCGGGTCGCGTTCGTTCTCAGGGTCGCGCGTGGCGTCATGGCATACGTCTCTGGCCAGATCGCCGAGCTGTCACCGGACGCCGTTCGGCTCGAAACGCCGGCAGCCATCCTCGGGGTGCGGGGGACGAACCTAGTCATTCGCGTCGAACCGTCCTGAGAAGCCCATGCGACTCGCCATCCTGCTCGTGACTGGCGCAGCGGCGCTGACGGCCTGCGGTCCAAAACTCGTCGCTGTCCCGGCGCCGCCGCCGCCGAGCACGACCGTCGTCCTGCTTCGAGACACCGAGAGCGGGTTGGTGGGCCGGGCCCACGTGTCGACCGCCACGGGAATGGTGGAACTGACGGCCGAGCGTGACATGACCAGAGTGGTCGGGACCGAGGCCCCCGGACCGGTGACGACGTTGACCGAGGAAGATGTTGTCCTGATGTTCGGCGCCGCGCTGTCGGCCTTGCCGCCACCACCACGGTACTTTACGTTGCACTTCGAATTCGATACCAACACGCTAACCGACGAGGCCGTGTTGCACCTGCCAGATATTCTGCAGGTGGTCAGGCAACGGCTGGCGCCGGACGTCGGCATCATCGGACACACGGACACCATGGGAGCTGTCGACACCAATCACGAACTCGGGCTCACGCGGGCGATGATCATCCGCGATTTCCTCGTGACGGCCGGACTCGATCCCGCCTTGATCGACGTGACGTCGCACGGCGAACGCAATCTGAAGGTGCAGACCGCTGATGAGATACGCGAGATGCGCAATCGCCGTGTGGAGATCGTGGTCAGGTAGGCGCGCGGACATTCCGACATGAATGTCCCGACGACCAGTCGCCGTGTGATACTCCTGTGCGGTATCGGTCCCGCCATCATCGCGGCCGTTCTCGCCCTCTCCCGACCCGCCTTTCTGACGAACCTCGACAACGTTGTCTATGACGGATTCTTGCGGTTCGACCACAAGAAGCCGCCGAGCAGTCGCATCGTCATCGTGGAAGTCGACGAACGCAGCCTGGCGGCGCACGGGCAATGGCCGTGGCCGCGCGATCTCATGGCTCGCCTGGTCGGGCGCCTCCAAGACCTTGGGGCATCGAGCATTAATCTGGATATCATCTTCGCTGAATCGGATCGTGTCCGAGGCACGGATGAGGGCGCGAGTCAAAGTCCGACGGATGCGGTCTTGGCCGAGACGCTTCGCCAGGGGCGGGTTGTCATGGGCTACGCGCTGCAATTTGACACAGCCGCTCGCGCAGATGGGTGCGTGATGCACCCACTCGGCCTCACGATTGTGCAGACGAGCGATGAACCCGTCACCCCATTTTTTCGTGCCACGGGCGGCGTCTGTAGCCTCCCGAACTTGGTACGGGCCGCCGGGGCCTCGGGTTTTCTGAACGCGGCTCCCGACGCTGACGGGATCCTCAGGCGCGCGCCTCTGTTGCTGGAACTCGACAGCCACGTCTATCCGGGGCTGGCGCTCGCGGCGGTCATGGCGGCAACCGGGGCCCACAGCAATGCCCTGCGGGTCTCGAACGCGAACACCGTCTCCTTGATCCTCGACAATCAGACGGTCGTCCCGCTCGACGGGAAGAGCAATCTGCTGCTGCGATATCGGGGCAAGAAGAGAACATTCCCCTACGTGTCAGCGGCCGACGTGTTGGACAAACCGCTGCCCGGCGGTGCCTTTGACGAGAAAATCGTGTTTGTGGGCACGACCGCCCTCGGCACGAGAGAAGTGGTCTCGACCCCCCTCGATACGCTGTTTGCCGGCGTTGAGGTGCAGGCCACGGTCGCAGACAACCTCCTGCAGCAGGACTTCATCAGGCGACACGAGTGGGGTGCGCTACTCGAGAGTCAGGTGACCGTCGCCCTGGGTGTCGCAATCGCGATGGTCGTGGTATGGACCGGGACCCTCTGGGGCGCACTCGTGGGTGCCGCAGGTCTGGTGGCGCTGTGGGGCGGAGCCGTGGGGTTGTTTTGGACGTACGGTCTGTTCGTGTCGCCCGTGTCTCCCACGCTGGGGTCTGTCTCGGCGCTCGCTGCGCTGACCCTAGCGAAGTCCGCCGCCGAGCGGCGGCGAGCCGAGATGGCGGGTCTCGAGAAGACGATCGCCCAGCGATTCATGGTGCAATCGTTGCTATCGCTGACCGAGATGCGGGATGTCGAGACCGGCCGTCATTCGCGGCGGACCCAGTTGTTCACCAGGCTGCTCGCGGAGGAGCTCTCAACGCAGCCAGCGTTCCACGATTACCTGACGTCGGAGCAGATCCAGCTGCTGTCGAGCCTGGCCCCGCTCCACGATATCGGCAAGGTCGGCGTGCCCGATCACATCCTCAATAAGCCCGGCCGGTACACGGAAGAAGAACGCGTTGAGATGCAAAAACACCCGGCTCATGGTCGAGACGTCATTCTGAACTCGGAGCACCGTGTGGGCGTGTACGACGATACGATTCTGTCGCTGGCGAAGGAGATCGTCTACACCCATCACGAGTGGTGGAACGGCGGCGGGTACCCGGAAGGCCTGCGAGGGTCCCAGATTCCGATCCCCGGGCGGGTCATGGCGGTTGTGGACGTGTACGACGCGATGTCGTCCAGAAGGGTGTACCATTCGCCGATGTCACATGACGAAAGCGTCGACTTCATCGTCGCCCGGAAAGGCACGCACTTTGACCCGGACGTCGTTGACGCATTTGTCCGGGTCGCGCCCGCTTTCAGGGACGCCGGCCGCGATCTATTGGAGGTGACAGCGGGCGCGCCGCGGCATAGTTCGTACGCTGGCGCAGATCTCGGAGGCGAGACGGTGCCCGAGTTGTCACGTTCTTCGGAGGCTCGTTCAGAAGCCTCGACGGAGGGAGCCAGTCCGCGGGCCGCACCCTGATGTGAAGCCTGCAGCCTCGTCAGATTTACAACCCGGGAGCCGAGCCGCTGTCGTCACGGTGAGGGCCACGTTGCACCCGCCCTGGTTCATTGTCCGAAGGGTGCCAGAGCCCTGTCTATTGCTAGGACCGACCCCACCGATCATTTCAATGAAAAGATTTTATATTTTCTGGGGTGCCCTCGTGTGCGGGTACCGATCCCGGCAAGATTGTTTTCAAATCGCCTACTCGCGCCAGCGGCCCTAATGTCAACCTAAACCGGAGCTTGGTAGGCTGAGATTTGGGACACTACGGGTCCCGCCGTCGTTACAGTTCACGTTGGTGATATACGAAGATCGGGATGCGGTGGCGGCGCCCACGCTCGCAACCATTGACTGACCGGCTGGTACGCGTGACTTACCGGCTGGTATGCAACGTGCTCCCCGTAAAGCATGCCCTGCATCATCGTTCGGCACGGAGCCTACGGGGAGTACGACCGCATCCATCAGGCCTTCGGGCACCTGGTGCCGGTCGTATGGGATCGTCGCCGCGCTCGCATCCGCCCACGCGCCGACGCTGACACCACTCCCAGCGCCAGCCAACCGAATGTCCGACAGAAACCGCCACCCAGCTGGACTGCACTTGGGTTTATCGTCGTCGATCGTCCGCCGCGCCAGCGGCGGCCAGGCCAGTCCTGATGGCAGCACCTCGGGTAAGCTGGGCTGGGCTTTGGGTTCGGTTAGACCAACAGGCTCACCGCTGTTGCCGCAAGGCCCACCATCAACAACCACGGGGCGGCAACACCAGCCGCGGCGTCGAGCGAATCGTCACCGTCCAGCAACGATGCGCCCGCTCGTCGCTGTGCCGTGAACGCCGCACGGTGGGCGCCACGATCACGATCACTTCGGCACCCGTCGGTCGGCCGCAGCGCACGCTAGGTTACTGCCCACTACGTGTACTGCAGCAAGAACTCGCCGACCGAAAGACACTGTCCGCCATATTCCTTCGTCACCGCTGCCAATTTGTTTACGTCAATCATCGCGCTCTCGCCCGACGGCCGCCGCCTCGTGTACTACACCCCGGAGGGTCTCTACCTTCGCTCGATGGGGGAGCTGGAGGCCCAACGGATTCCCGGGAC
>JAPUKX010000337.1 GCA_027295435.1 Planctomycetota bacterium
GCGGGAGGGCATAAAGCCCTCCCCTACGGTTCCAAGCGGAGAGCGTGCTCCGCACGGCAAGGGGGCGAAGCCCCTAGAGCCCGACGGGCTCAAACATCTCAGCCCGGGGCGAAGCCCCGGGTCGGGAGGTCCGCAACAACAGAGCCCTGTAGGGGCGACATAACCGTGCGCCATGCCGCCCCTACAGGGCTTACTTGGTTGGTCGCCCCCAACCCCCGGGCGTTGCCCTGGGCTGAGTTCTTGGAGCCCTTCAGGCTCCTCGGGTGCGCATCGCAGAGGCGTCGAAAACAACCCTAAACACGCACTAGCGGGGCTGAGGGGATAAGAGGGCGACACATCGCACATCCTACTATTAGCCCGACGTGAAACGCCGACGCTCACAATCCACGCCGCGCGACAAGCTGGGTGGGGTCATCCATACGTACCAGGCGTATGACCCAAAAAGCTTTCCGCCGCCGACCAAGCCGCCTCCGGACATGGTCTCCTCGGCCTTCGATCATCTGCTCATGTTCGGCTCCACGCGCAACCTCACCGAGGAGGAGCTGGCGCGGGCCGTCCACATCGATCCCAGCCAGATCCGCGGATTCGGCCCCAGCATCGACGCGCTCATCGCCATGCTCGAAGAGCGCAAGCGCAAGATCCTCGCCACATACGAGACCGAAACGGTGCAGAACGACGCCGCCGCCGCGTACCGTGATCTTGCCCGCAAAATGGATCCGCCCGCGGACCTCGCCGACGCCTTTGCACGAGAAGTAGCCGACGAGCAGGTCCGAGACCTCGAAGCGCTCTGGTACCGCGTCGATGAACGATCGCCCTTCGCCCGCGACCTCCTGCACCTCGTCGAGCGCCACGCCGAGAAGTATCAGGTCGACGAGCTGGCAGCCAAGTATGAGTTCACCGGCGGCGCGCCGCTGACCGTGCCCGAGGCGCTCGCCATCAAGGAGGAGCTGGAAGCGATCGACCGGCTCCTCGAGCAGCTCCGCGAAGCTCGCGAGAATGCCCAGATCGGCATCATCGATATGGAGGCGCTGGCCGAGTTCGCCGAGCCCGGCGACATCCAACAGCTCCAGGCGCTGGGGCAGCAGATTCAGGACTATCTACGTGAGATGGCTGAACGCCAGGGTCTGGAGTTCACCGCCGAGGGATATCAACTCACCCCCAAGGCCTATCGGATCTTCCAATCGAGTCTGCTCCAGGAGATTTTCAGCGATCTTCAGGCTGCCCGTAGCGGCCGGCACGTCGGCCCCATCATCGGCGAGGGCGCCGTCGAACTGCCGCGGACCAAGCCCTATGAGTTCGGCGACTCGCCCGCTCACATGGACATCCCCCAGTCGATGATCAACGCCATGATCCGCACCGGCCCCGGCCTCCCTGTGCGTCTGGGCCCCCAAGACATCGAGATCCACCACACCCGCAACACCCCCAAGTGCGCGACCGTCGTCGTGATGGATATGAGCGGGTCGATGCGTTACGACGGCCAATACATCAACGCCAAGCGGATGGCCCTCGCCCTGGACGGATTGATTCGCAGCGAATACCCCGGCGACTACCTCCAGATCGTTGAGATGTACACCTTCGCCAAGCCCCGGCATATCTCGGAGGTCCCGGCCCTGATGCCCAAGCCGGTGACACTGTATGAATCGGTGGTGCGCCTGCGAGCAGACATGAGCGATGAGCGGATCACCGAGTTCGACATCCCCCAACACTTCACCAACATTCAGCGCAGCTTGCAGGTCGCCCGTCAGTTGCTCACCGCTCAGGACACGCCGAATCGACAGCTCATCCTGATCACCGACGGCCTGCCCACCGCCCATTTCGAGGCTGAGCAGCTTTACTTGCTCTATCCGCCGCATCCCCGCACCGAAGAGGCCACAATGCGCGAAGCACAACTCGTCGCGCGCGAAGGCATCACCATCAACGTGTTTCTGTTGCCCAACTGGGGTCAGACGCATGAGGATGTGCAATTCGCTCACCGCATGGTCGAAGCGACCGGCGGCCGGGTCTTCTTCACCGGCGGGACCGACCTGGACCGCTACGTCGTGTGGGATTACGTCAAGCGCCGCCGAAAGATCATCGGGTAGGCTAGCCGCGCGTGGCAACCCGCGGATGGTCCGCCACCAAGCGGATGTCCACCGGGCCGATCCCGATGAAATCGGGTCCCGGCTCGCTCGAATCTCAAACCGTAGATTCCAAGTGTCAACCCTCTTTCTCAAAACGGCGACTCGAAGGCGCTCGGATAGTGGCGCACCTGCGGCTTCTCACCTCGCGGCCAGACGATCGCCACTGCGTCGAACCGGATCGGGCGGTCACGAAACCGCGGCATCTTCGCCAGCCGGCTGGCCAGCCGGGCCATGCGGTACTGCTTATCGCGGTTGAATCCGACCTCGGGCGGGGGTTCGGCGTCGGTGCGGGTCTTGACCTCAACGATCACCAGAGTTTTTCCGTCGGGATCGAGGGCGATGAGATCGGCCTCGTCTTTGCCAAGGGTATAGTTGTGATGAAGTATTCGGTACCCAGCCCGGCTGAGCCAGCGTGCCGCAAGGCGTTCACCCTTGTCGCCGAGCGTACTTCTTCGAACACTCAGTTTGCGCAGCAGCCGTATCATCGGCCGTAGCGCAGCAGGGCGATGCGATAAAGCCGATCGGCCATATCGTCCAGCTCGTCGTAGATGCCGCGATCAAGCAGTGAGTTCACGTATCGATCCCATTCCAGCTTGTTTCGGCGTTTGCGGATATCCTCACCCAGTTGGCGTTGCACCTGCGGATCATCGTAGAGCGTTATGCCCTGCGGCCGGTCCACCGACACAACGTTGAGCCAGACCGTCGCCGATCCCCGCGTGAACGGCTCGCTGGTTTGGCCGGCGCCGAGGCCGGCCAGGACATCCTTCATCTGCCCGCTGACGTCGATGTCGCTGATGCCGCGATCGCCCATCTTGAATGTCTCCCAGACACCGCCGTTGGGAAAGCCGAGCTCATCAGCGATCTCGGCGAACGATTCGCCCCCGGCCAGCCGATGCATCACCTGCTCGATGAGGTCGGCGTCGTCTTCGGCGTTCAGCCGAATCCTGGCCAAGGTGACGGTCGCGGGCGGGTTGAACTCGTCGTATCGGCGTTGATATTCGCGCTCGATATCTCGCCATGAGACGATGACGCGAGGCTCGATCTTTCGACGGCGGAGCTCGTTGACGAGGAGCAGCTCTTCTTGTCTGCGCATGTAATCCTTGAGGGTGCCGTAGCCTTCCTGCCGCAGGCTGGATTCGATGCCGAAGCGCGTGCCGCCGCTGCGTCGGATCACCTCCTCCTGCCAATTGCGGATCAGCGCGAAGAGCCCCTGTTGTTGCGCGACGGTCAGGGACGCCTCGGCTTCGGCCAGAATCAGCGCGTCTAACACCACGTCACGAAGCCACGAGGTCACGATGGCCCGGAGAACCACCTCGCGCTGCGTGCCGCTGGTCTGCTCCGCAGCCCGCCGCAAGCGCTCTTCGATCGGTTCAAGAAACTCGTCTGCGAAGATCGGTCGCCCGTTTACCTCGCCGACCAGACTGTCCACAATGATCCGTTCGCCCGGCCGGGTGAACCTCAACAGCGGCCGAGGAGCCGGATCGTCATCTGAGACTGGCTCCGCGACCTCTTCGGAGAGATCGGCGGCGGAAACGGGCGCAGCCGTCGCTTGCGGAGGGTTCTCATTCAAGGCCCGCTGGGGTTCGCCGGTGGCTGTCCCCTTCGGCTTGGCGAACTCGGCGATGGATACGGAGCGCACGGCCATGCCACGGTCATTTGACTGCGCGCAGCCGACCGCGCCGATCGAAGCGATCATTCCAATGATCCACGCCCTGATTGCATGCTTGGTCTGGATCGTCGCGATCATGATGAGTTTCCGCCCACGCACCCAGCAGTGCTGTCGATTGTATCGTATCGGCAGGATATACTCTGGCCATCGTTACGCGGCCCCGACCAGAGAATGCCCATGACCCAGGAAGAATCCACCTCCAAGCTGCACGTTGACACCGATTGGAAGGCCGAGGCCCGGGCGGAGAAGGAGCGCCTGGCTAAGGAAGAGGAGGCCAAGGCCGAGCGTAGTGAACCCCCACGGGCAGGGGAGCTGCCCAAGGCCGATTTCAAGGCGTTGGTCGGCATGCTGGCGTCGCAGGCGATCCTGGGCCTGGGGGCGATGGGCGATCCCAAGAGCGGACGCGTGGTCGTGGACCTTCCCGGGGCCCGGTTCAGCATTGACTTGCTAACGATGCTGGAGCAAAGGACCAAAGGGAACCTCACCGATGAAGAGGTAAAGGAGCTGTCGCAAATCCTAGCGGAGCTGCGCGGCCGATTCGTTCAGATTTCACAGCTGGTCGCTCAGCAGCCGGCCGTGGCGCCTGAGGCTGCCGCTGCCGCGACCGCCGGCGGCGGGCTTCAGACCCCCCCACCGTCGCCGCCGTAACCCGCCGCACCACCTCGAAACCCGCTCGCGTATACTGGCGACCCCGGCATAGCGCACGTTCTCGCTCGCGCCCGGGCTCAGAGCACTACCCAACCACACCGGGGTATCGTTGTGGCTTCCACCATCGCGGGTTTCCTGGATCGACATTACTTCCTGCTTCGCCGGCTACATTCGCTAACCGGGGTGATTCCGATCGGCGTGTATCTGTTTCCGCATCTGGCGACGAACTCGTCGATTGTGTGGGGGAAGTTCCTCAACGAGTCGAAGTTGCCGGCTGGGCAATTGGAAAATCTGGGCATTGCCGCCCATGCGGGCGTCGAAACCTTTCAGCACGAGGTGAACTTTATCCACAGCCTGCCCGGGCTGGTCCTGATCGAGATCGGCCTGTTGTGGCTGCCGATCGCCTACCACGGGCTGTTGGGGATTTACTTCGCCGGCACCGGGCGATCCAACGTCGATCGTTACCGCTATCAGGACAACTGGCGTTACACGTTGCAGCGCATCACCGGATACATCGGCGTTCTGTTCATCTTCATACACATCACGTCGCTTCGGTTCGGGTGGACCTACTGGGGCCTCATGCCGGCTTTTGACCCCCAGGCTGCGGCGTCAAGCACAGCCCAGCACTTTCAGCAGAGCACGCTCGGCACAACATTCATAGCCGCCTTCTATCTGGTGTGTGTCCTGGCGTTGGTGTACCACTTCGCCAACGGGCTGTGGACCGCGGCGATCACCTGGGGACTCACCGTCAGCGTCCATGCCCAGCGCCGCTGGGGGTATGTCTGCGGGGCCGTCGGGCTGATGCTGGCCGGGGCGACAATCGCATCGGTGATTGGATTCTCGCGGCTGGATATTGATGCCGCCAGGCAGATCGAGCAGGTGATGCGCCACGGCCCGGCTGGAGCCGCCAAACATATAGAGCCCGGTGGCTCGGACGTCTTGAGTGCGAGTCCGGACGATCGAGATCGGTGAGTCGTATGGCCATGAACACACAGAAGCGAGTCATCGTGGTCGGCGGAGGTCTGGCGGGTTTGGCCGGCACCATTCGCATCGCCGAAGCAGGGCTGCCGGTCGATCTCTTTTCAATGGTGCCGGTCAAGCGCTCTCACAGCGTCTGCGCCCAGGGCGGGATCAACGCCGCCAACGACATCGCCCGCCAGCAGGGCTACAGCGAATACGAACACTTCGACGAGACGATCTACGGCGGAGACTTCCTTCAACATCAGCCGCCGGTCTACGAAATGGTCCACTGGGCGCCCAAGATCATCGACCTGCTCGATCGCATGGGTGTCCCGTTCAACCGCACCGCCGAGAGCCAGCGCGATCTGCGGTTGTTCGGCGGCTCACTCTATAAGCGCACCCATTTTGCCGGAGCGACTACCGGCCAGCAGTTGCTCTACGCGCTGGATGAGCAGGTTCGCCGATGGGAAGCCCAAGGCAAGGTCAACAAGTACGAGTACTGGGAGTTCCTCTGGCCGGTGTTGGAGACGGACGATGCGGGGCGCCGGTGCGTCGGGATCGTCGCCCAGGACGTCCGCACCATGCAGATTCGCGCCTTCCGCGCGGAGGCGGTGGTCATGGCGACCGGCGGCTGCGGCATGATCTTCGGCAAGAGTACGAACTCGGTGATGTGCACGGGCGCCGCGGCCAGCCGGTGCTATCAGGCGGGGGCGTGGTATGCCAACGGTGAGTTCATCCAGGTCCACCCCACTGCGATCCCCGGCGCGGACAAGCTGCGGCTGATGTCGGAGTCCGCCCGCGGCGAAGGGGGGCGAGTTTGGGTGCCCCGCACCAAGGCCGACCGCCGAGATCCCCGCGATATCCCCGAGAACGAACGATTCTATTTCCTCGAAGAGAAGTACCCCAAGTATGGCAACATCGTCCCCCGCGACATCGCCACCAGAGAAATCTTCGACATCTGCGTCAATCAGGGCCTCGGCGTCGGGGGCGGAAACATGGTCTACCTCGACCTCACCCACCTCGGCCGAGACTACCTGGAGTTGAAGCTCGGCGGCATCATCGAGATCTACCGCAAGTTCGCCGGCGAAGACCCCGCGCTGGTGCCCATGAAGATCTTCCCCGGCGTCCACTATTCCATGGGCGGTCTTTGGACGCAGTACACGGCCAAGGACGATCTGAGGGGCATGGCGATGGGCTCAGCCAACTCGATGATGACCAACATCCCCGGCCTGTACGCCTTCGGCGAAGTGAACTATCAGTACCACGGGGCGAACCGGCTGGGAGCCAACGCCTTGCTGTCGTGCATTTTCGACGGTCTGTTCTGCGGCGCCGGCGTGGCGAATTACGTCCTGGAGGGAGTCACCACGACGAGTGCTCGTCTCGACCAAAGCATTTACGACGCAGCCGTAAGTCAGCAGCAGGAGATCGTTGATCGCCTGATCAACGCTGGCGGCAAAGAAAGCCCCTACCAGATCGGCCGGGAGCTCGGCGAGGAGATGACGGCGGCCTCCACCGTTGTGAAATCCGAGCAACGTCTGCTTCGGGCAATCGAGGCGCTACACCAGCTTCAGGGGCGGTACCAGTCGATCGGCCTCTCAGACACCGGAATGTGGACGAACCAGAACCTTTCCTATGCCCGAGCCCTCGGTGACATGCTCAAGCTCGCGGAGGTCATTCTTCAAGGAGGCATCGACCGCAAGGAATCCCGCGGCGCCCACTACCGCACCGATTTTCCCGACCGGGACGACGCCAACTTCCTCAAGACGACCGTGGCCAAGTACGATCCCGACACAGGCCGGCCCGAGATTTTCTTGGAGCCGGTTGAAACCGGATTGGTCCCACCACGGGCTCGCACGTACGGCAAGGTGGCAGCCAGTACCGACACGAGCCGGCCGACCGAGACGGTCTCGGTTTGAACGTTTGGGCTTTCGCAGTCCTTGAGGAAAGGGCAACAAGGATCTCGCCGAACGGTTACCTTGCCCGGTTGCTTGCTCGATACGTGGCAATGATTCAGCGTTCGGTTGATTACTTCTCAAGTTGGGCTTCGCATGGTCGCTCACACCACTGAACCACTTCAGACGCGAAGCGTTCGGTTCAGGATCAAGCGCCAGGACCGGCCGGGCCGGCCGTGGCGCTGGGAGTCATTTGACGTCCCGGTGGAGCCGGGCGCGAACGTGATCTCCTGCCTTCAGTGGATCGCGGCGAATCCCCGCACCATCGATGGCCGCGACTCCAATCCTGTCGCCTACGACGCCGGCTGTCTTGAAGAGGTCTGCGGCGCCTGCACAATGCTCATCAACGGGCAGGTGCGCCAAAGCTGTAGCTGCCTGATCGACCAGTACGCGCCCAGGGACGGCGATGTGATGAGGCTGGAGCCGATGAGCAAGTTCCCGGTGGTTCGCGACCTCATGGTGGATCGCCAGCGCCTCTTCCACGCCCTGACGCGAACCAAGGCCTGGGTGCCCATCGACGGAACCTATCATCTCGGCCCCGGCCCGCAGGATACGCCGCAAAGCCAGCAAGTGCGCTACAAGCTCAGTGAGTGCATGAGCTGCGGGTGCTGTCTCGAAGCGTGCCCGCAATACAAGCTCGAAGAACATGAATCGCGATGGGACAAGGCGTTCATCGGGGCACACGCGATCAGTCAGGCTCGACTGTTCAACGAGCATGGCACGGGCAATGTGCTGGCGAGCGATCGGCTGGACGCCATGATCGGTCCCGGAGGGATCAGCGACTGCGGCAACGCCCAGAACTGCGTCAAGGTCTGCCCCAAAGACATTCCGCTCACCGAATCCATCGCCGCCATCGGTCGCGCGGTAACCATCCACTCCATCCGCAAGTTCTTTACGGGCAAGTGATGCGCCGACACGACCGACTGGGAATTCAGGACGAGCATCGGTCTGCTCGACGCGATGACGATCCTCAACGTCGATACTACAATCGCGCCGCTTCGCTCTGGCGCAGACATCATGGACTGGCGGACCCTCCAAAGCGATCGCGACTTGCCCGCATTCGTCGATGCCGC
>JAPUKX010000338.1 GCA_027295435.1 Planctomycetota bacterium
CACAAGCAAACCTTCGGCCACGGTATGCGGGCGACGACGCTGATCGAGTGGCGCATCGCTGGCAAGCATGCTGTCGAAGCGCTGGGCGACAAGCAACTGGATGAGGTTGTGTGGTCCGATGCCGGTGAGATTCGCGCTCACTTGGAGCGCAAGGGCAGGAGCAAAGGGACGATCCGAAAGACGCTCTCGATCTTCCGGGCCATGCTGGGCCGGGCCGCCAAGCGGGGAATGATCGCCGAGAACCCGCTGGCCGACGAAGAGCTTGGACCACCGATCAAGCGGCCCAAGCGTATCTTCTCGCCGGTCGAGCTTGACGCCATGATCGACGTTGCGGATTTGTGGTGGAAGGCGCATATCACGCTCGCCCACACCAGCGGTCTGCGACGTGGCGAGTTGATTCACCTGCGCTGGCAGGACTTCGATGCCGAGGATGGTACGGTCCGAGTCGAGGAGCACCATGATGCCCGTTACGTTGTCGCTGGACGCGACGTGCCGATCCTGGCGTGGCAACCCAAGACGAAGCGCTCAAGCCGCACCGTGGCGATCCCGCCGATCACCGTGGCCGCGCTGCTGCGGCTCAAGATGCAGACGGACGGCAGCCCGTACATATTCCTTGGCGTCAAGCGGCTACTAGCGATCGACGCCAAGCTGAAGACGGGCAATCTGCGGCGCGACGATGGCGGCCACTTCGGCCGCGACTTCAACGCCATCCAGGACGCGGCCCAGGCGAAGCTCGGCGTTGCCAACTGGCCGCACGGCTGCTTCCACGATCTCCGCAAGACATTTGCCACGCGGACCGCAGCCAACGGTGTCCCGATGCACGAGCTTCAGGCCCATCTCGGCCACAGTTCGATCACGACCACCGCCGAGTATTACACCGAGGTCGAGGCATCAGCGGCGGACCGGCTGCGAAAGGTGTTCGCCGACGTGGCGTGAGCCTTTGGTCTGCAATCGGTATGCAATCGACGAACAACCCCGCCAAGAGCGGGGTTTTTGACTGCGCCACGGGGGATTCGAGCCACCAACCTCGTAACGACACAACGGGGGCAGGAGCGGACGGCCGCCGCGCGGCTCGGGGAGTCGATGCGGAACTTGCTCAGGCGGTGGCGGCGGCGGCGCGCAGGGCGTCGGCTTTGTCCGTCCTTTCCCAGGTGAAGGTGCCGTCGCCTCCTTCGCCAGGGGTTCGACCGAAGTGCCCGTGGCAGGCGGTGGGGCGGTAGATCGGCCGAAGCAAGTCCAGCGCCTCGATGATCCCGCGCGGTGTCAGCTCGAACTGCTCGCGGATGAGCTGGGCCAACTTCTGCTGGTCGATCTTCGCGGTGCCCTCGCAATCGACGCTGACCGAGGTCGGGTCCGCCTTGCCGATGACGTAGCTGAGTTGCACTTCGCAGATGTCGGCCAGCTCGGCGGCGACGATGTTCTTGGCGATATAGCGAGCCATGTAGGTCGCGCTGCGGTCCACTTTCGATGGGTCCTTACCGGAGAAGGACCCGCCGCCGTGCCGGCCGCGCCCGCCGTAGGTGTCGACGATGATCTTTCGTCCGGTGAGCCCGCAATCGGCCTGGGGTCCGCCGAGCTCGAACTTGCCGGTGGGATTGACGTGGATGATGATGTCATCGTGCCACCACTGGTCACCGAGAACCGGTCGAAAGATGTGTTCGACGACGGCCTGCTTGAGCTGGTCCTGCTTCTCGCTGAACTCTGGTCCGTGTTGGGTGGAGAGCACCAGCGTGTGCACGCGGAGAGGCCGCCAGTCTTCATATTCCACGGTGACCTGACTCTTGGCATCCGGGCGCAGGTGCGGGATCTCGCCGGATCGACGGACCTGGGCCTGTCGGGCGACCAGCCGATGGGCCAGATCGATCGGAAGCGGCATGAGCGACGGAGTTTCGCGGCACGCGAAGCCGAACATCATTCCCTGGTCGCCGGCCCCCTGGGCCTTGCCTGCCGCGAGGTCTTCGTCAACGCCCAGCGCGATGTCCGGGCTTTGCTGGTCGAGCGACACCTGTACGGAACAGCTGTGGCCGTCGAACCCCATCGCTCCGTCGTCATATCCGATCTCCAGCACGGTGTGGCGGACGATGTCGGTAATGTCAATGTAGCTCTTGCAGTTCACTTCGCCGGCGATGACCACCATACCGGTGGTCACCATGACCTCGCACGCCACCCGCGAGTTGGGGTCAACCGCGAGCATCGCATCAAGGATCGCATCGGAGATCTGGTCGGCCAGCTTGTCGGGATGGCCCATGGAGACGGACTCAGACGTGAACAACTGCGATCGAAATGACATGAGCGGGTCTCTGAGAAGTAACCTTTGACGGCCTTGAGCGCCGCCCACGCTGCTGCAACGGGCGGCTTGTCCACCCTTCAAGAGCGTCCCACCCCACTCTAACGTCCGGTCACGCGCCCGGCAAGACGCGCGTTTGGTCCCTTGCTATCCCGCTCCCGATCATCACAGAGGCCCCATTTTCGCACCGGGATGGAACATATCTGCGTTTTCCTCTCAGCCTCCCCTCATTGGTGAGGTACGCTATAAATGAATGCGTCGATGG
Source organism: Planctomycetota bacterium (assembly GCA_027295435.1). Taxonomy (GTDB): domain Bacteria; phylum Planctomycetota; class Phycisphaerae; order Phycisphaerales; family SM1A02; genus JADFFQ01. The sequence continues at coordinate 2,553 of JAPUKX010000338.1, forward strand.
TTGGTCCTCCGCTGGGCCATGCGCGGCCCCAGCCTCGATGGGTGAGTGTGGCGATGTACTCGGCGCCTGCGTCTGAGCATCTAACGCCACAAGGAGTGGAATCGGTGCCTTGCCTAAAACGAATCGTTTCGACCGGCTGTGTCGTGCTGATGTCGGTGGGAGTTGGCGGGTCG
>JAPUKX010000339.1 GCA_027295435.1 Planctomycetota bacterium
TGCCCCAAGGAGGTGACGGAGATCATTGAAGCAGCCAAGCGCCGGCGTATCCTGGCGGGCATCGCACCCCACGGCCGGCGAATGGGACGCATCGGCGACGAGAATGACCTCCTCATCGCCGTTACGGAACAGCGTACCAAGCACGAAATGGACGCCCTGGTCGAGGTGCTGGCGGATGTTGCCGCCCCAGACTGATGGATGACGAATGCTCCTACACGGAAGAGGAACTGCTGGCGATTCACGCCGAAGCCGAGCGGGTCGAACGTCAACGCTGCATTGGTGTGGCGGTCATGTATATACCGGCAGCGCTCTGCCTCGCCCTCATCTTCCTTGGCATCCTTCTTGGCATCCTTCTGCTGCCGGTGTATCGACTCGCATACGATCTTTCGCCTGCGCAAATCGACCTTTGGATGGGTTGGACACTCGGTCCGGGCGCCATCCTCATTCCAGTCGTATTTGTGCTTCTTCCGATTGGAGCCGTCCTGCGGGCAGATGCCGCTCGGCGATTGAACCTGTGGTATCGGGAGCATCGAATCAGCGACTGTTCGCCTTGCCCGCGGCTCAGGGTTGGGGAGCGCTTCGGACCTTCTGTCGTGCGCGAAAGTTCCACGAGTCGCCTGCTCCTGACGCGGCCGCGATTCATCCTCGTTCGGGCTACAGCGAGGCTCACGATCGCCTTCTGTGGCCCTGCGGCCTTGGGCCTGGCCGGTTGGGGCTTCTTTTTCTCCGGCAACCTTGGCTGGCACACCGTCTGGCAGAGCGCGGTGCTTCTAGGGGGCCTGCCGTTTTGCATCGGCGGCGGCATTTGGGCCGCCCGGGCAACGCCACTGCGCTTGGACGTGACGGCCGAACCGACCGCTCAATTCGCCATCGAGATTCTTCACAAGTTTGTGTTCAGGTCAGTGTGTGTCTTCACCCCAAAACAACTCAAACTGTTTTGCATCGCAGATCGGAACCTCTTCATCGCAGAGCGCATGTTGGATCCCTATGCGGAGGAGGAGGGTGCGCAAGAAGATGAATCCACCTGGATTGTTGTTCCTGACGGACCTGCGATCGCCAGAGTAGGAGACGGCGACGTTGGAGTGTGGTGTGCTCGTCGGATAATCAAGGAAATACTTCGTCTTATCGACGTGCCCGGAACCGTGACGTTGGACACCTTCGTCAGGGAAGTGATTATTCAAGAAGTTACAGAGGTGGAAGATGTCGATCGTGAGTCAGACAACCTTGGCTAGCCGTAACGCGAGATCTGATGACGGTCCGGCCTCAGCGGTGACGCGTGGCGATCGGCCGGTGGAGCCGGTGATCTTTGAGAAGTCGGTGCCGGGGCAGCGCGCGGTCGATCTGCCGCCGCTGGATGTGCCGCGGGCCGATCTACCGCCGGAGTTGATCGGTGCGCCTGTTGAATTGCCCGAAGTCGGCCAGCACGATGTGATGACCCACTACACCCATCTTTCGCAACGCAACTTCTCGGTCGATGGCAACTTCTATCCGCTGGGGTCGTGCACGATGAAGCACAATCCTCGGATCAACGAGTGGGCGGCGGCATTGGATGGATTTGCACAACTCCATCCGCTCCAGGACGACGAACAGATCCAGGGGGCGCTGCGGCTGCTGTACGAAACGCGGTGCTTCCTTCAGGAGATCGCCGGGCTTGACGAGGTGTCGCTCCAGCCGGCCGCGGGTGCGCACGGCGAGTACACCGCGCTGAAGGTCATCCGGGCGTATTTCAAAGATATCGGCCAGCCCCAGCGCCACATTGTGCTCGTGCCCGACAGCGCCCACGGCACCAACCCGGCAAGTTGCACGATGTGCGCCTGTCACGCGGTCACGGTGCAGACGGTGGAGGGGTACACCGACCTGGATGACCTTCGCCGACTCGTCAATGAGCACGGGGCGAACACCATTGCGGCGTTCATGATCACCAACCCCAACACCGCCGGGTTGTTCGACGCCAAGATCTGCGAGGCGGCCGACATCATGCACGACGCCGGGGCCCTGCTCTATCTCGACGGCGCCAACATGAATGCGATCCTTGGCAAGACCCGCCCGGGGGAGTTCGGCGCCGATGTGATGCACTTCAACACGCACAAGACCTTCTCGACACCCCACGGCTGCGGCGGCCCCGGGGCCGGACCGATCGCCGTCGGCGACAAGCTCGCTCCCTATCTGCCGGCACCCCAGGTGATGATGGCCGAGGACGGTTCGTTCTACTTCGATCGTGACCGTCCAAAATCCATTGGCAAGGTGCGTAGCTTTACCAGTCAGTTCGGCGTGCTGGTGCGGTGCTGGGCGTATATCGCCGCCTGCGGGCCCGATGGGCTGCGCAACGTGGCGGAGAAGGCTGTGCTCAGCGCGAATTACCTGGCTGCCCGACTGTGCAATGACTACGAGATGCCCTATTTCGACCCCAAGAAGGGCCGCTTCTGTGCTCACGAGTTCGTCACTGTGCCGAACCGCTTGCTGGGGAAAGGTGTCTCGCTCAACGACATCGCCAAGCGGATGATTGACTATGACATTCATCCGCCGACGATGCACTGGCCGCTGCGCGACTGTCTGATGGTCGAACCGACCGATACGGAATCCAAGCGTACGCTGGACCACTTTGTGGATGTGATGTTGCAGATCGCCCAGGAGATCGAGCGTGATCCGAAAGCGCTGGCTGAAGCGCCGACGGACGCCCCAATCCGCCGGGCAGACGAGGTCGCCGCCGCTCGCAACCCGGTGCTGGTATGGGATGGATAGCCGTCAGCGATCAACGGCAACCGAGGAGCCTATCTAGCCCGCCGTGAATACACGCCAGGTTCTCCCGCGCGATATGCTTTTCTCGTGCGCTGTTACCTACGACGCATCGTGATCTGCCTGACGCTCGGCGCGATCACCACTGTCGCCGTGGCGTGGGGGTGTGCTTTTCTGATCGACATCACTACGGCCGCGACGAAGGTCGCAGGAGTCAAAGGTCTTGGGGGGCCAGATTGGGTGGTATTGCGACACGATAGAGGCAGTGCCGTGCGGATTCGTGCGCTCGCGGTGAGTGGTCTCGCTGGCTACGAAGAAATCTATCCGACAGATCCCTCCCCACTTCCCGCGTGGGGCCGTCTTGGTGCGCAACTCAGCGAGCAGCGCACGGGTGAGCCGTTCACGCGCGCCGCCGACGCCTACGGTTGGCCAATGCTCTCGATGTGGTGCGGCTTTGCCTGAGATACCGAGCATTGGCCGGACGCGCTGATTGTTCCTCCGTTATCTGCGATCACCGTGGCGCCGCGCCCCGGAGTCGCCTTTGAGTCGATGTCGCTTCGCGCGCTTCCGCTTCGCCCCATCTGGCCCGGTTTTGGTCTGGGCGTAGCGCTCTACGGATTACCCTGGTTTGGACTGCTGTTTGGCCGCAGCATAGCGCGCCGTTGGTTGCGACGACACCACGGTCTCTGCCTCGCCTGCGGTTACGACCTGCGCGGGGCGGCACACGAGCGCTGCCCGGAATGCGGGGCGGTCGTATTGCATATGAAATAGCCTCGCCCGGAAGGGCGAGGGCCCGCGCAGCGCCGCGCCTACCCCGAAAGAACTTGGCCCGCGGGCTTCCGCCAGGCGGCTATTGAATCGTTGCACAGACGCGATCAGCTTCCTGCTGACAATTCGTCGTAAACCACCCCCAGCGCGTGGGATCGCAGGCGATC
>JAPUKX010000034.1 GCA_027295435.1 Planctomycetota bacterium
CGACCGATCGCGGCCGATCTGATGAACGCGAAGATGATACTGATTTGGCATCTTGTCGCTACCTCGGCGGGTAATTTAGGAAAGAAAGTCAAGAAAGATCCGAGGCCCACCGCTCGCACATCAGCCTAAGTGCAACTGGCCAAAGATGTTAGGTCAGCTCCTCCTAATCTGCCGATCCGACCGCCGCGCCTTGAGTTTCCTTCCCAAGCGGTGGCGCGAGCACCGAGCAAACATTCGGCCGGTCGCCGAGCCATCCAAGTCCGGCGCCAAAACAGGTAAAGCGAGCCGTTATCGGAGCCGCCCCTGAGCTTCCGGGGCTGGGTGAGACCGGAAATGCCGCTGAATCAGGCAGGATTATCAGCCAACCGCCCGAGTCGGCGAACACGGCGATCAGACGGGCCTCTGATCTATCTGGCCAGCGCGTCCCAATCGATGGGGTGACGGTGATCGAGCGTCGGCAGGTCCACCCGGATCGCGTCCACGTATTTCTGGGCAGCACCAGTACTAAAGAGGATCACATGTTCATCTGGGTCAATGTGCCCCTCGGCCAGGGCCTGCTCCAGGACCCCGACACACACCGCCGCTTCGGGGCCCAACGAGATGCCCTCCAGCCGGCCGACCATCTGCATCCATTCCTTGAGGCGGGATTCATCGGCAGACATTGCGCGGCCATGAGATTCGCGTATGGCGTCAAGGATCATGAAATCGCCAAGCGCGGCCGGTACACACAACCCCGCGGCGATGGTCCGCGGATCGGTGAACGGCTCGGCGAAGCGCTGCCCGCCTTGGAACGCGCGCACCACCGGATCACAGCCGGTGGATTGACAGCCAAACATCCGCGGGCGGTGGTCGCCGGCGAGCCAACCCAATCGGCGAAGCTCGTCGAACGCTTTCCACATTCCGATCAGCCCGGTCCCGCCGCCGGTGGGATACAGAATCACGTCCGGCAGACGCCAACCCAACTGCTCCGCCAGCTCCAGCCCCATGGTCTTCTTGCCTTCCAGCCGGTACGGCTCGCGAAGGGTGGACAGGTCGAACCAGGACATTGCGTCCATGCCCTCGCGCACAATCTGCGCACAATCGGAGATCAGCCCGTTGACCAGGAACACCTTGGCCCCATGCAGGGCAGCCTCATATTGGTTCACGACCGGGGCGCTGACGGGCATGAACACGTAACACTCCATGCCTGCGCGGGCCGCGTAGGCGGCCAGCGCGCCCCCGGCGTTGCCAGCGGTGGGCACCGCGACGCGCCTGATCCCAAACCGCTTCGCCATGGAGACCGCCATCGCCATGCCTCGTGCCTTGAACGAGCCCGTGGGCAGCACGGATTCATCCTTGATCCAAAGATTCGCCATGCCCAGTGCGCGGGCGAGTCGCCGACACTCCAGCAGCGGCGTCATCGTCTCGCCCAGCGAAACGAGATCCTCATCATGCTCAATCGGAAGCAGCTCGCGATACCGCCACATGGTCTGGGGCCGATCGCGCAGAGCCTCGCGCTGTACGGCTCGGCCGACGGCCTCGATGTCGTACCGCACCCATAGCGGTCGATCACGATGCGTCGTCTGGAGGGTGCCCGGCGGAATCTGGGTGCCGTCGATAGCGGATTCGAGATGACTGACAAACGCGGCCATCAAACCCAATGCTCGTCACTTCCCGGTTGCTCGCTTGATGCGATATATCCAGCGGCCATAGGCGAGCACAGCACGAACGCGCTGCCAACGAGCCGGAAAAGCCGACGGGTCGCTGCCGAACGCGGTCTCGAATCGCCACCGCCAGTACGGCCCGCGGAATCGAAAGCGGCTCCTGAGCCCCAACAGGAGCAGTTCCCATAGGCCGCCGAAGGTCTCCACGACGTATCGCATCAATTGAATACCCCTGGTCGCCGGAGGCTGGAAACAAGATCGCCCCCGCCGAGGTTGGCTACCATACTCTCAAGAAGCTATGGGTGAGGAGGCATTGGTGAGCTACCACGCAACGGTTCAACAGGTGTATCGACGGGCGGCCCAGGAGCCGGACCGATCCTTGTGCTGCGTGCCCCAGGCTCCGATGTTTCTGCCCGGGCTGAAGATCCCACCCATCATGCACCAGATGAACTACGGCTGCGGCAGCACCGTGCATCTGGCGGACATGCGCGAGGGGCAGACGGTGCTATACGTCGGTGTCGGCGGCGGGCTGGAGGCGCTCAAGCTGGCCTACTTCACCCGGCGCGACGGCGGCGTCATCACCGTTGATCCGGTCGCCGAAATGCGCGGCGCTGCTCGGAAAAACCTCCAAGAAGCCGCACGGCTCAACGACTGGTTCGATCCGTCGTTCGTTGAGATCCGCGATGGTGACGCCCTGGACCTGCCGGTCGAGGATGAGTCATGTGACCTCGCTGCCCAGAACTGTCTGTTCAACATCTTCAAGACAGCCGCGGGCCCAACTGAGCTTGGCGACCTGGAGCGGGCGCTGACCCAGATGCATCGGGTGCTGAAGCCGGGCGGGCGATTGTCGATGTCCGACCCGATCACGCCCCGGCCGATGCCTCGGCACCTGCGGGATAACGAGACGCTGCGGGCCCAGTGCATCTCCGGTTGCCTGACGTACGAGGGCTACATCGACAAGATCGTCGGGGCGGGCTTCGGCAGCATTGAGGTGCGCTCTCGCCGGCCATATCGAATGCTTGATCAGGCGCGCTATGGACTGGACGCCGGGCTGCTCTTGGAAAGTATCGAAGTCTGCGCGTTTCGGGTCCCGATTCCGGACGACGGGCCGTGCGTCTTCACCGGCCGAACCGCTATCTACACCGGAGAAGACGAATCGTTCGACGACAGCCGTGGCCATGTGCTGGTGCGGGACATGCCGCTTGGGGTGTGCGATAAGACAGCCGCGGCGCTGGCGGGGCTGGGACGCTCAGACCTGACCGTCACCGACTCCACCTGGCATTACGCCGGCGGGGGATGTTGTTAGAAATGGCTTGAGGCTTGAAGGCTTGAGGCTGAGACTTGAGGAGGAATGAAGCGCTCGCCAGCGGCTCGCGGCTAAACTCCCAGCTGCTGACACCTGCCACCTGCCCCCTAACTCCTAACCCCTATCTCCTGACTCCTGACCCCTGCCTTGTCCACCCTCGATCTTCCCATCCTCAACGGCACGCGGTTCCGAGCACGGTTCGAGACCGAGCTTTATGCGGCGTCGAAGATCACGACCTTGCAGATCAACATCGGCTATGTCTGCAATCTGGCGTGCCACCACTGCCACGTCGAGTCGTCGCCGGCACGAACCGCTCCGCAAGACAATATGGACCAAGCCACCGCCCGCCGGGTCGTCGATTGGGTGCTGGCCCAGCCATCCATCAAGACGGTGGACATCACCGGCGGCAGCCCGGAGATGAACCCCAACTTCCGATGGATGGTCGCGAAGCTTCACCGCCACGGCCTGCACCTCATCGATCGCTGCAATCCAACGATCATCGAGTACGTCGATCGCCAAAGCGGCGAGGACTATCGATGGGTCCCGGCGATCCTGGCCGACAATCACGTCGAAGTGGTCGCTTCGCTGCCGTGTTATTCGCAGGCCAACGTGGAGAAGCAGCGGGGCAGGGGATCGTACAACGCGTCGATTGAAGGGCTGCTCAAGCTCAACGCCGTCGGGTACGGCAAAGACTCGGCGCTGCGGCTGAACCTGGTGTACAACCCGATCGGACCGCATCTCCCGCCGCCGCAGGACGCACTCCAGGCCGATTACAAGCGGGAGCTCGAATCCCGATTCGGACTCATCTTCAACGAACTGTGGACGATTACCAACATGCCGATCACGCGGTGGCGGCATCAACTGCAGCGCGACGGGCAGCTCGAAGCGTACATGACCATGCTCATCGACGCCTACAACCCCGACACCATCGACGGTCTCATGTGCCGGCATCAGATCAGCATTGATCCGCAGGGCCGCCTCTACGATTGCGACTTCAACCAGGCGCTCGGACTGCACACACCCGGCATGGAATCGTCGTACATCTGGGATCTGAGCGCGGACGATCTCGCCGACCGCGCCATTGCCACCGACGATCACTGTTACGGATGCACCGCAGGATGCGGAAGCAGTTGCGGCGGCGCGATTGTTTGATCGCGGCGACCAAGCGCCGAGCGAAATTCATTGTGCATTTGACTTGTGCGAACGGGTGGTCGTTCCCTACAGTAGTGGATATGCACAACCGGCAGTTGATGCCGCGAATCGCCACCGCGCTCTTCACAGGCGCCGATCGAAGCTCCGACACGACCGGCGCCTGTCTTTTAGCCGAGGCGTCAAGGAACGGAAACCGACTACGACGACGATACACCGCTCGCCGCTTCGGGCAGATCACCTGATTCGCCACGCGCCGCGAGCGTGTCTTCGCCGACCAACGGACTGAACCGACTACCGATCAACCCGACGCGATGATTGGGTCCGGCCTGTTTGGGCATCATCGGCCGCACAAGCCAGATGAACGCCACAGTCCCCAGCGCGGCGATCCACATGAATTGCGTCCAGCCCATGAACACCATGAAGCTGGTCACCAGCAACACCAGCAGAGCCGTAGGGATCATGCCCTCCCACGCCAGCCGCATCAGTTGGTCGAAGCGAAACCGCGGCAGCGTCCAGCGGACGGCCATGGCCAGGCAGATGAGCACGAAGACCTTGGCGAAGACGATGCCGCACTGCAGCAGGATCATGCCCAGCCCGCCGGCCATCGGCAGGTCCTTGCCCCCAAACGGGTTTATCGACCAGCCGCCGAGGAAGAGCACGGTGAAGAACGCGCCACCCACGATGAGATGTCCGTACTCGGCGAGAAAGAACAACACCCATTTCATGGATGAATACTCGGTGTGCCAGCCACCGACCAGCTCCGACTCCGCCTCGGCCAGATCAAACGGAAGCCGGTTGGCCTCGGCGAGCATGCACACGTAAAAGAGCAGCGCCGCCACCGGCTGGTGAACGAGGAACCACTGCCCATCGAGCTGCTGAGCAATCATTTCGCTGGGCCCGACGGTGCCGGCGGTCAGGATGATCGTGAGGATGGCCAACCCCAGGGGGATTTCGTAGCTGACCATCTGGGCCGTGGCCCGCAGCCCGCCGAGGAAGGCGTACTTGTTGTTCGACGCCCAGCCGCCCAGCACCACGCCATACACACCCAGGGAGCTCACGGCCACGAGATAGACGATGCCGATGTTCACATCCGCCCCGGCGACCCGAACCGCTTCGCCTGCGATCTGGAGCGTCCCACCCCAGGGAATGATGGCGAAGCCGATCAGCGCGGGAATCACGGCAAGCGCCGGGGCCAGCAGGAACAGCGCGCGGTCCGCTCGTTTAGGAAAGAAATCCTCTTTCAAGAGCAGCTTGATCGCGTCGGCGATCGGCTGACCGAGACCCTTGGGGCCCACCCGGTTCGGACCGCAGCGATCCTGCATCCAGGCCGAGAGCTTCCGCTCCAGCAGAACCAGGTACAGCGCCCCCAGCGCGATCACATGGATCATCGCCACGATCACCACAAGCGAAACGATGAACTGCGGCGTGACGAAGTCGGGCATCCAGGAGGGCATGAGGTCAGGAGTGTATCGGTTGACTAGGCCCGACGCTACGCGTCCCCGTATCGGCGGGCGCGGCCGGGGGGCTTTCCTGATCGGGGAAATAGTCCTGCACGGCGGCAACCGACCAGGCCCCGGCGCGCAAGGCGGTGATCGCCGCAACCGCAGCCTTGGCGCCCGTGATCGTGGTAATCATGGGGACACCCGCCCGCACCGCCGTCGCCCGAATCTTGCCTTCATCCGTGTGCGCGCCCTTGCGAGTGGGCGTGTTGATGATCAATTGGATCTCTCCGTTGGCGATTTTGTCGAGGATGTTCGGCCGGGCCCCCTCTGAGATCTTGCGCAGCACCACGGTGTCCACGCTGTGTGATCGCAGCAGCTCATGCGTCCCCTGGGTGGTGAAGACGGTGAACCCCATCGACACCAGCATCCGAGCAATCTCAACGCAATGCGGCTTGTCCGGATCGCGCACCGACAGGAAGACGTTGCCTTGCGTGGGCAGGGTAATGCCCGCAGCCATTTGTGCCTTGACCAGGGCCACCGGCAGCGAGCGATCCATGCCCATGACTTCGCCGGTGGAGCGCATCTCCGGGCCCAGGATTACGTCCACGCCCGGGAACTTTGCAAATGGAAAGACCGGGACCTTCACCGAAAAGAAGCCCGCGTCCGGAACTTCGCGCACCTGCAACTGGTCCAGCGTAGCGCCCATCATGATCTTGGCGGCGATCCTGGCCCACGGCTGACCCTTCGCCTTGGAAACAAATGGCACTGTTCGGGAAGCACGTGGATTCACCTCCAGGATGTAGACTTTCTCATTCTTGACCGCCATCTGCACGTTCATCAAGCCACGAACGCGGAGCCGTTCGGCCAGGCGTCGAGCGTGATCCTTGATGCGGGTGACGACCGACCGGCCAAGCGAGTAGGCCGGGATCGTGCAGGTTGAATCGCCCGAGTGCACGCCCGCCTCCTCGATGTGCTCCATCACGCCGCAGATAAAGGCTTGCGGCTTGAGGCTTGGGGCTTGACCGTCAATGTCGAGTCCATAATCCGCGATGACGTCGACGTCGATCTCCACCGCTTCTGAAAGGAACCTGTCGATCAGCACCGGCTCATGGGCGAGATCGGAGGCATCGACGGCGGTCCGCATGTAGCGCCGCAACGACCGCTCGTCAAAACACGTTTCCATGCCTCGCCCGCCGAGCACGTAGCTCGGCCGAACCAGCACGGGATATCCAATCTGCTGGGCAACTTTGACGGCTTCATCGAGCGAATAAGCGATGCCATTGGGCGGCTGATCCATCCCCAGCTCATCAAGCATCATTTTGAACCGATCGCGGTCCTCAGCCAGATCGATCGAATCCAGGTCGGTCCCGATGATGGACACCCCCGCGGCAACCAGACCGTGGGCGAGGTTCAACGGCGTCTGGCCGCCGAATTGCACGATGCAGCCGGCCACCTTGCCGCTGCGATCGGCAACGTCGGTCCCCCCGCCGTTGAGCCGTTCGATCACGTTGAGCGTGTCTTCGAGCGTCAGCGGCTCAAAGAACAGAAGGTCGGAGGTGTCGTAGTCGGTGCTGACCGTCTCGGGGTTCGAGTTGATCATCACCGATTCATACTCCATGTCCCGACACGCGAACGCGGCCTGGCAGCAGCAGTAGTCGAACTCGATGCCCTGACCGATGCGATTGGGACCGCCTCCAAGGATGATGATCTTGCGGCGACCGGTAATTCGGATTTCGTCGTCGCATTTAGCCCCGGGTTTACCCGGGGTAATCGTTGGTGCCGGCGCACTGTCTGAATTGCGAGAGCCCATCCCGGGCAAGCCCGGGGCTAAATAGGCCGTCTCGTAGGTCGAGTAGTAATACGGCGTCGTGGCTTCAAACTCCGCGGCGCAGGTATCGACGAGTTTGAACACCGGCTCGATGCCCAGGCGTTTGCGATGGTCGCGCACCTTCAGGATGGTCTCGCTGGTGATGTCGCCCAGGTACAGGTTCGCTAACTGCGGGTCGGAATAGCCGAATTGCTTGGCTTGGAACAGCACTTCACGCGGGACATCCTCAAGCCGCTCGTACGAGCACAGCACATCCTCGAACTCGACAAGCTGGTTGATCTGATCGAGGAACCATCGATCGATGCGCGTCAACTCGTTGATGCGGTCGATCGACCAGCCCATCTTGAAGGCATACCGGATGAAGTACAGCCGGCCTTGCCCGGGGACGCTGAGCTTGCGGACGAGCTTTTCTTCGTCGATCGGCCATTCAACGCAAGAGGCGCGCGTGGAGTCTCCTTGGGAGCCGGCCTCGGGGACGAGCCGGCTCGCTTTGAGCCATTCGTCGTTGCGGTCCAACCCCAACCCGAACCGTTTGACCTCCATCGACCGGATCACCTTTTGCAAGCTTTCCTTGAACGTCCGGCCGATGCTCATCGCCTCGCCGACGGACTTCATCTGGGTGGTCAACGTCTCGTCAGCCTCGGGGAATTTCTCGAACGTCCAGCGGGGCATCTTGGTGACGACGTAATCAATCGAGGGCTCGAAGCAGGCTGAGGTCGTCCCGGTGATGTCGTTGCGTAGCTCGTCGAGGGTGTACCCCACGGCGAGCTTGGCCGCGATCCTAGCGATCGGGAATCCGGTCGCCTTGGACGCCAGGGCTGAGCTGCGCGAGACCCGCGGGTTCATCTCGATCACCAACATCTCGCCATTCCGGGGGTTGACGGCGAACTGCACGTTCGATCCGCCGGTGTCCACGCCGACCGCCCGCATGATCGCGATCGACGCGTCGCGCATTCGCTGGTATTCCTTGTCGCTAAGCGTCATGATCGGGGCGACGGTGATGGAGTCGCCGGTGTGAACGCCCATCGGGTCCATGTTCTCAATGCCGCAGACGATGACACAGTTGTCGTTGCGGTCTCGTATCACCTCCAGCTCGAACTCTTTCCAACCAAGCACGGATTCATCGATCAGGACCTGGCCGATCATCGACGCGTCGAGGCCCCCACGAACGATCTGGTCGAACTCGTCACGGTTGTACGCGATGCCTCCGCCGGTGCCGCCGAGCGTGAACGCGGGGCGGACCACCACCGGCAGGCCGAGCTCATCGAGCAGCACCCGGGCCTCATCCAGGCTGGTGGCCTTGCCCGCACGGGTCTGGCGAAGACCGATCGACTCTACGATCCGGCGAAACTCGTCGCGATCCTCGGCCCGATTGATGACCTCCCGGGGGGCCCCGATCATCTCGACTCCATATCGCTGTAGCGTCCCCTCGTCGTGCAGCTGACAGGCGCAGTTCAGCGCGGTCTGCCCGCCCATCGTCGGCAGCAGAGCGTCGATCCGCGTGCCCAGCTCGGCTTCCTTGGCCAGAACCATTCCCACCGCCTCAGCCGTGATCGGCTCGATGTACGTACGGTCGGTGAACGCCGGGTCGGTCATGATCGTCGCCGGATTGGAGTTGACCAGCACCACGCGATACCCCTCCTCGCGCAGGGCTTTGCACGCCTGGGTCCCGGAATAGTCAAACTCGCAGCCCTGGCCGATCACGATCGGACCGGAGCCGAGGATCAGAATAGTGTGGATGTCATCGCGACGCGGCATGGTTCAATGAGTGCAAAGTTCGGCAACGATAGGCCCCAATCTCCGATTGCTCAATCGCGTTCGCCCCAAGGCAAGCTCGCCCGCGAAACTGGCTGGCCGCTATCGTGTGACGATCGCACCGACGGTGCCCAGGGTATGCAGGCAGAATGTCAACACCGCTGATCGTGTTCGTCACAGCCCTGGGCTGGCTGGCACTCCTTGGGCTGTGCCGCTGGGGGGCTTACCGCTGGTTTTGCGATGGGCCGAGAGCCGAGCCGGTCTCCGGCCTGATGTGGCGCTGCTTCCGGGTGTACTGCCGCTTGATGCACCGGGCGACCTATCTGGGGCTTCAGCATGTGCCGGACACCAACCGGCCGGGCGGGCTGATCGTCGTGGGGAACCACACCGGGCCCGTCGATCCGATGCTCATCCAGGCCGCCTGCCGATTCGATATCCGATGGATGATGGCGGCAGATCAGATGACCCCACATCTGGATTGGTTCTGGCGGCGGCAGCGCATGATTCCCGTGGCCCGTGACGGGACTGACACCGCCCCGGCCCGCGAGGCAATCCGACATGTCCGCGGCGGCGGTGTCATCGGCATCTTCCCCGAGGGCGGCATCGTCCGCCCATCAGGGGAGATTCGCCCGTTCTACAACGGCGTCGGGCTGATCATCGCCCGGACCAACGCCCCGGTTCTGTTGGTGTGGGTCTGCGGCACGCCCCAGGCAACGGATCTATTGCCGGCGCTGCGCAGCCGCAGCCACGCTCGCGTGCAGTTCATCGATCGCATGGAGTTCACCGGCCAGCGCGATGCGGCCCAGATCACCCGCCAGCTTCGACAGCGCCTCACCGAGGCCAGCGGCTGGCCGCTCAGCGATCAGCCGGTTATCCCGCCGCAGGCCACGACCGATCCATTTGCCCCCTCACGACGACCGCTGCCCCCGTGCGCATCCGGTACGATGTCCACATGATCAGCCGGATCGAAGGAGACCTCGTGGCTGCGTGCGGCGGCCGGGTCGAGCTGCGATGCGGGCCGGTGACTTACGAGCTGCTCGTCCCCGCTAGCGACCAGCCCCGACTCGCGGGTCTCGTCGGCGACCGCGTCGAGTTCTACACGCTGCATTTCCTGGAAAGCCAGACCCAGGGGGCCAGCTACGTGGAGCGGCTCATCGGCTTCGCCACCGCCGACCAGCGAGCCTTCTTCGAGCTGCTGACCACGGTGAAAGGCCTCGGCACCCGCCGGGCCTTGCGAGCGTTGCAGTTGCCGCATCAAACCATCGCCGAGGCCATCGTGAACAAGGACATCGATCTACTCATCTCGCTGCCGGAGATCGGTCGGCGTACCGCCGAGACCATCGTCGCCGAGCTGCATGGCAAGGTGGACCGGCTGGTCGAGCTCAAGCCCGCCGACTCGTCGGCTGACGTTCCCCAGCGGATCGCCATGATCCGTGACGCTGTAGCTGTCTTGACCCAACTGGGCGAGCCGTCGCTGCCGGCGCGGCGGCTCATCGAGCATGCACTGGCCGATGACCCGAGCCTCGATTCGGCTGACGCGCTCGTCGCAGCGGCCTACCGTCTGAAGGCAGTCGGATGAAGTACCCCGCGCCCCTCATCAGCCGCTGCGCGGCCCGGCGCCGCGATTGAACCTTGGGAAACCACCATGCGGTACGCAGTGATCATGGCCGGCGGCGTCGGGAGCAGGCTTTGGCCCATGAGCCGAAGGAAGCGCCCCAAGCAGTTGCTCCCGCTGATTGACGGCCGGTCACTGCTCGAGTTGGCCGCCGGGCGCCTCGAGGGGGTGGTTGATCCCCCAAGGCGACTGATCTGCGCGAGCGAAGCTCACCGCGGGGCTATTCGCGAGGCGATTCCGGAGTTGACCGACGAGCAGATTCTCGGCGAGCCGGTCGGCCGTGATACGGTCAACGCCGTGGGATTCACCGCAGCCGTGTTGACCAAGCGTGACCCGGACGCGATCTTTGCGGTCCTGACCGCCGACCACATCATCGAGCCGCAGGATGAGTTTCGACGCAAAGTCGAGCTGGGGTTCCAGGTGGTGGAGGACGAGCGCAGTCGCTTCGCAACGTTCTCGATCATGCCGACCTACCCCGCCACGGCCTACGGGTATGTGGAGCGTGGCCGGCCGATCCCGGGGTTCCAAGGCGCGTACGAGGCCAAGCGCTTCGTTGAGAAGCCCGATGCCAAGACTGCCCAGGCGTATCTCGATGCCGGTACGTTCGGCTGGAACAGCGGCATGTTCGTGTTCGGCGCCGCCGAGTTCCTCGACGCGCTGCGGCGATTCAAGCCCCGGTCATACGAAGGCATCGCCCGCATCGCCGACGCCTGGGGCACACCGCAGCAGCAAATCGTCCTCAACGAGGTCTATCCGACCCTTCCGAAGATCAGCGTCGATTATGCGGTGATGGAGCCGGCCTCGCAGGACGAGCAGATCAGCGTCTGCACAGTCACCATGGGCATATGGTGGATGGACGTCGGCAGTTGGCCGAGCTACGGCGAAACACTCGGCGAGGATCAGCACGGCAACCGCGCCAACACAGTCACGACGCACCTCGATTCACGCGGTGTCCTGGCCGTCTCCGACGATCCGAACCACACGATCACCACCATCGGCTGCAAGGACCTGATCATCGTCCACACCTCCGACGCCACGCTCGTCTGCCCAACCTCCCAAGCCGAGCGCGTCAAGGAACTCACCGACCGCGTGGACAAGTCATTGCAGTGACCGCCCCCATCACTCATCACTCATCGCTGATCACTCATCACTCATCACTCATCACTCATCACCCGCGATCCGCAGCGCTCGCCTGCGGCTCGCAGCTAAACTTCACCCCCTGACTCCTGAATCCTGATCCCTCCCCCCTTCCCATGCGCTACCTGGCCATCGACCTCGGCGAGCGACGCACCGGCTTGGCCGTCGGCGACGACCAAACCGGAGTCGTCACACCACTGAGCGTCCTTGAGCTACCTCGCGGCGAGGGCTTGATTGAAGCCCTGCTCAAAGCGCTCCAGGAACATTCGCCGGACGAGATCGTGCTCGGCCTACCGCTGAACATGGACGGTACTGAAGGAGCACCGGCAAAGCGTGTCCGCGAGTTCGCCAAGACGTTGCGGAAGCGCTGCGAATGTGTCGTGCACTGCCAGGATGAGCGGCTCACCAGTTACGCCGCTGACCAACGCATGGCTCGCACCGGGCGAACGCACAAGCAGAAGAAAGGGATGCGCGACGCGCTGGCTGCCGCGTAAATCCTACGGTATTTTCTTGACAAGTCCGGAAGCCGGGCCTGACGAGTCCGCGAGGAAGGCCCGGGTCCGCAAAATACCAACAACGCCGGCGGTTCACTCCGGATGCACGAAGCTGAGGTGCATCTCGGCGTGGCGGCAGTGCAGTTGCACCCACTGCTCGTGGGTCATCGCACCAAGGAGGGGGCTGGCCTTGGTCATACGCTCGCTCTTGGCCCGGCCGATCGTTTCGCGCAAGCTCGCGACGGCTTGCTCAAACGGCAGTTGGTCGCTGGGAAGCCTGACTCTCATCGCCTCTGGCACGTTGAATCCCGGACGCATCGGCTTGCTTAGCGCTTGCGACCGGAACAACCGCC
>JAPUKX010000340.1 GCA_027295435.1 Planctomycetota bacterium
GCCTTCGATGTCCAGCACGATCACCTCACCGCTAATGGGGCCGAGCCGAGGGTCGGAACCGATCAGCGTATCGGAACCGAGCGGCGTGTCGTCGGGGTTGTTAGTCCCGGCGATGAGGAATCCGAGTGCGGCGGGGTCATCGCCGATCTGTTCAGTGATAGCCACAATATGCCGGAAACCGGCAAGGGAGCATTGACCAACGAAGCCCGCCTTGGCGCATCGGTCGCATTGCACAAGCGCCGCCAGGCTCGGGTCGCTCGCGGAGGCTTCTCTCAGAGCGGAGTTGACCACGGTGTTGGTCGCACGCACCGCAGCCGCTATTTTCTGCTCGCTTGGCGGAGATTCGATCACCGGATCAAAGCCCAGATCGGACATGGCGTCATACAGACCCACCACCAGGTCATGTCCGAGTCGCCGTCGGGCGGAATCAGCGGCGCGGAAACCGATCTGGTGCATCCAGTCTGTCGGTTTGGGGGGGTAGTCGACCCATAGCTGCTGCGGCGAGGCGGCGTAGAGCAAGTACATATCCCAGGCCGGTGGTTGATCCAAGAGACCTTTGGCGAACGCATCACCTACAAGGCGGTTCGGATCGTGGAATTGACGCACACGCGGATCGTTGAAGATGCCGGCCATTCGTTGCGCCGCTGCGTAGTCATCCCTGGCCAGAATATCGATCCACACTATGAAGATGCTGACATCAGCGGAGGGGAACGCCTTCACCACCGACTCATTGACGGCAATTGCACCCGCGACGCAAGCGCCGCATGTGGCTGAAACGATCGCCACCACCCGCGGCTTGTCTCGATCCGAGTTGAATCGATCGATCAGGGGTTGGAGCGAGTTGTCGAGTGATATCATCCCCTCGTCGTCGAGAATCGCCGGCTCATCCGAAAGAGTCGCCAGACGAGTTGATGACTCACAACTGAGTGCAGCGGTGAGCCAGATCGCAATGAGACCGAGGAGTACGCTGGGAAAACGATGGATCAGCATGGTCGGTCTCCTTGTCCGAGCTACCCCGATGACTTCGCCCGGCGACACAGCAGGACCATTCGTATACCTGCGCAACTCCAAGCCCAAACTGCCTATTCCTCGCTTGGAGTGGATACATGAGGCCGATTGCCCGTCGAGATCGACGGCTTGCAGGCCCTTTCGGCACGCTTGGGGGCGGGTGCGCCCAGATTGACAGCGAGGCCCCTGGCCGTTTGTTGGGTTGGTGAGCGGTTCGCACCTGTCATATCGGTGCCGCCCTCGGCGATCGCGCCGCGAGTGACGACCGATTGTGTTTGGAAGATACCCGCGCGCGGGGACGCGAAGCTGCAGGCACCGATGCGCCGACCAGCGTCCGTTGACGATCGCCTACGCGCACGGCCCCCAGTTCGCCAGCAGCGCAAGCAGGTCGAGGATGCCGACCGTGCCGTCGTTGTCGAAGTCGGGCGGACCGCCGGGGTCGGTGCAAGTCACCTCCAATTGGCCAGCAGAGTGAGCAGATCGAGGATGCCGACGGCGCCGTCGGCGTCGAGGTCGGCGGAGCACCCGGCGCATGACCCCCAGCCGGCCAGCAAGAGCAACAGATCAATAATCCCCACGGTACCGTCGCCATCGAGGTCGCCCAGGGGCCAGGCGCCGAGCTGCACGAACTTGGAGGCCGACGGCACTCCCTGGCTGTTGAGGATGAACAGCATGTAGTAGCCGGGCGGCGCGTGATTGCCGTTGGGCGGACCAATGACATGAATCGCCCCCTCACCAATCGCCTCAAAGATCAGGCCCACGTAGCGCTGACTGGTGTTCAACGAGTGAGTGACGGTGGCCGGCGCCACGAGCGCGACTGACCCGATGTCGCCGGCCTGCGGGGTACCGAGGGAGAACGGCCGGTTGTAAGCGATGCGCGCGGGCACGGCTGAGATCTCCGGACGGGGCCCGCGAAACAGGTATGCCGGCTCGTAGATCTCGCCAAAGTGGGCACTGTATCCGTAATTCTGGCCGGCTGAGAGCACCCGACCATCGGGAAGCAGGACCGCGGTGGAGTGGTACATGCGCCCGTACACCTGCGGAGGAAGCTCCAGCCAGGTCTCGGTCGTGGGATCGAACAGCTCTGGCGTCTTGACGGGGTCGCCGTAGAGTTCCGTCTGGCCGCCACCGACGATCATTACCGTCTGATCAGGAAGAATCACGGCGTTGGCGTGGGCGCGGGCATGATTCATCGAGGCCGTCCACTGCCACTGCGGTGTCGGGTTCGAAAAATCGATGATCTCGCAGGAACTGGTAAGGGGACAGCTGCCCCCGATGATCATGATCTGATCGGTACGCCCCGGGAGAAGCACACTTGTCCCTTCACACCGCCAACCGAGATTCGTGAAGTCAACGAACTCCCAGAGACCCGCATCGAGATCAAACGTAGCAGTAAGATTCTCGGCCCCGACATGGGCGATCTTGCCCGAGCTCAGCAAGTGCAGGCGCGGATACAGCGACACTTCGCGCTCACCCTCGGGGACCACCTCCAGCCCGAGGCCCGGGGTAAATATTTCCATGATCGGGTTGAGTTCGCAAAGCCGGTTGACGCCGGAGAGGATCAGCACCCGCCCGTCGCCAAGGGTGAGATTGGTCGGATACCACCGGCCGTCGACCATCAGCTCGAGTTGTGCCCACCCTCGCGTGAACGGATTGAAGATGTGCGTGAACTGCCGGCCCTGGGGGCCCTTCTTGCAGTTGTAGTCGTTCCCGCCGGTAAGGTACACAAACCCGTTGGGGAGGAACGACTGTCCACTGCAGAACAGATCAGTGTCCACCGGAACCGGATCGAACTGGCCGGACTCGGGATCCCAGATGACGGCCAACGATCCCGGACCGCCGCCCGGGTAGGAATAATGCAACACCTTGCCGGTGGGCAGCACTGCCGCGTGGATCGCGATGACCGGCCAAGGCTGGGGCGGTAGCCATTGGCCAACTTCTGCAGGGTTACCCCCCGCGCCGGCATATGGAGAGACGACGAAGACGGCAAGCAAGCTGCCGGCCAGGCCTAGAGTCGCTCGATGTGTTGGAGACAAGGTTCATCCTCCCTGAATTAGAGACCGCCTCCAAATCATACGCGAGACCAAGCACCCTTGCTGCTCTTGCCGAACCTCGTTGAGCCGACTTTACCCGTACGCCCCCTAGCCGGCCAGCAGCGTCAGCAAGTCGAGGGTGCCGACGGCGCCGTCGCCATTGAAGTCAGGCGGGCCGCCCGTCGCTTACTAAAAGCATGTGCCGCGGGGGTTGCCGCCGGCGACCGAGCACCACGCAGCCAGCAGCTTCGCCAGATCGAACGCATCGACGCAACCGTCGGGCGCGCCGTCTGGTCCTGAGAGGTCCGCGAGAACGGCGTTCGGGGAGGTGCAGCCTTCGCAGGGCGGGTCCACGTCGCCCGGCGGGTCCGGGTCGCTCGCAGCGGAGCACCACGCACCCAGCAGCGTCCCGAGGTCGAACGCATCGACGCATCCATCGGGGAAGCCGGCGCCGAGCGGACCGGAGATATCCGTGTTGAGAATCCCGGGGGAGTCTGAGTACACGGTGATCTTGGAGATCCCTTCGGCTCCACCGCCGAGCTGTCCGGGGGCGAGCACGAGTGTAACGCCCCTCCCGCAAACCCAAGTTCTAGTCGCTTGCTTTTGACCGGAATCGACGGTGACAGCCCGGCCCCGAAAAAGAGTCCCGTCCCCTTTTCTTACCTAGGCAGCTTTTCCTCGCGTCGGCGACCAATGCTGGGTAAGAAAGGCGTCGAAGTGTTCCCTGTGCTCCGGTGGAACCGGTACGGCGCCACGGAACCACAAAGGCAGCGTTGCTGTCAGTATCAGGGTAGAGTCCGGTGCCCAACGATAGTGCTGAATCTTGCGCCATCGGAGGAGATTGCAATAGAACCAAAGACCGTTCTCGCGGACTTGAAGGCGGCCTGTCGCGGCGATGAACCAATAGGCTGCGAAGGAAACTGCAAACGCAGGGCTGGCAACGATAAGGGGCGGCGATGCTGGGGTCGCAGCCAGACCGCCGCCAAGCGCGCCAAGCAATGAGAGTACAGCGATCATGAGGTAATTGCGTCGGTGTGCGGGTGGACCGCAGTCCAGGAGGACTCGGCCTCGCGTGTTGAGCCCGTATACCCAAGTTCCGAGAAAAGCGAGAAAGGTGACGACCCAGAGCAGTGCAAAGGACAGCATCATTGAATCAAGAAGCTTTCGGCCGGGGAGCAACGAGAGAGCGGCGGTGACGGCGAGCCAGAGTACGAGGAGCCCGATACCGCAGATAAGGGCATTCTTCAATCCTTGGCGCCGAGCGGTGGCGGTGAGCTGTGCTGGCATCGGGCGGTCTCTTCGGAAGCGGCCTAACCCAACATTTCCCATTTGACCTTCGCCCGGCTTCACCGCCGAGCTTTCAGACCACGAGTGTAACGCCCCCCTCCAAACGCAAGTTCCAGTCACTTGCTTCTGACCGGAATCGACGGCCACAGCCCGAGTCCTGCCCCAAGGCGGCGGCCTCAAGGCCCTGTCGGACTGCGTGGGCGGGGGTGGGGACAGATTGACATCGCAGACCCCTCGTCGGGTGTTGGGTTGGTGAGCGGTTCGCGCCTGTCATATCGGTGCTGCCCTCGGCGATCGCGCCGACAGTGACGACTGATTGTGTTTGGAAGATACCCGATCGCGGAGACGCGGCGGCTCGCTTCCCTGTTGGTCTCGCCATCTCTTCGTGCCTGCGTGCCTCAATGCCGTCGTGCCTCTCTCTTTTACACTCCTGTTACCAAGCTCCGGTCCCCCCGAGCGTATATCTATATGTGGCGGAGTTGATCTCCGCCGCGTGGAACGGAGACCTCCCATGTCCAGCCCAACCCTTTCTTTTCGGCCGACGGCCCTCGTGTGGCTTGCCCTGCTGCTCTCGGTAACAGGAACATCGACCGCGCAGGTGATGAAGGATCACATCGCCCACATGCCGCGGGCCTCGCACGTGATCATCCCACAATGTCACGGCTTTCCGCTTCACCCGAACCGCGCACAGATCGAGATCGCCCAGGTCGAGGCAAAGGTCGTCATCCGTGAACAGACCGCTCGCACCACGCTCGACATTCACCTGAATAATCCCGGGTCCCAACAGGCCGAGGCGGTGCTGCTGCTGCCCGTGCCGGACGGGTCCGTGGTCAGTTCCTTTCTCTTCGAAGGTTCTGCGTCGGAACCGACGGCCAAGGTCATGCCCGCCGGCGATGCCCGGCAGATGTACAACGAAATCATCCGAACGGTGCGCGATCCTGCGCTGCTCGAGTTCGCGGGGTACAACCTGATCCGATCCAGTGTCTTCCCCGTACCGGCAAATGGAACGCAACGTGTGCGCGTCAGCTACGACCACCTCCTGTCCGTCGTGGGCGAACGTGTCGATTACTACCTGCCCCGAAGTGAATCGCTCGAGCGGCGGGTGCCATGGAAGATCTCGGTCGAGATCGAATCGAAGCAACCCATCTCGACGATCTACTCCCCCACGCACGAAATCGTCACGATCAGACCCGACGCCAAGCACGCGACGGTGCAACTGACCGACGCCGCCACCCTCGAGGCGGGCAACTTCCTGCTGTCGTACCTGCACGAAGGCGACGGCGTGTCGGCTTCGCTGTTCGCCTACCCCGATCCGAAGGTCGGCGGCGGGTATTTCCTGCTCATGGCGGGACTGCCCGCATCCATTGAAGACGCGCCGAACCAGATAAGACGAGAGGTGACCGTCGTCATCGATCGGTCCGGCTCCATGGCCGGAGAGAAGATGGACCAGGTGCGCGCCGCGGCGCTCCAGGTCATCGAAGGACTCGCCGACGGTGAGGCGTTCAACATCATCGACTATGCGACGACGGTGTCATCCTTCGCACCGCAACCGGTGGTCAAGAACGACGACACCACGAAACAGGCGCGTGCCTATCTTGCCGCCATTCGACCGCAGGGGGGTACAAACATTCACGACGCGTTGACCGAAGCGCTGCGACCCGAAGCGACCGACGGCATGCTGCCGATCGTGCTGTTTCTCACCGACGGTCTGCCCACGGTCGGTCAGACATCAGAGGTCGCGATTCGTGACCTGGTTGAAAAGGGCAACAGTCGCAACCGCCGCATCTTCACGTTTGGCGTCGGCAACGACGTCAACGTACCGCTGCTCGATCGTGTCGCCGAGTCGTCGCGGGGAAAGAGCGAATATATCCTTCCCAACGAAGACATCGAGGTGAAAGTGGCGCAGGTCTACAAGCGCTTGTACGGCCCGGTGCTTGCCGACGTGAAGCTCAACGTCACCGACACCGGTGGCAACGTCACCACCAAACTGGTGCGCGAACTCATTCCCGATCGAATTCCCGATCTCTTTGACGGTGATCAGCTGATCCTGCTCGGCCAGTACCAGGACGAGGAAGCGGCAACGTTTCATCTGACAGGGAATTTCCTCGGCAAGCAGCGGATATTCGATTTCACCTTCAACCTCGCCGAGGCGACGACGAAGAATGCGTTCGTCCCCCGCTTGTGGGCGAGCCGGCGGATCGCGTATCTGGTCGATCAGATCCGTCAGGCCGGTGCCGCGGTCGTTGCGCAGCCGACCGCGGGTGCCGCACCGATCGTCCACGATCCGCGTTATGCCGAACTCGTCAACGAAATCGTGCGCCTCTCCACGGAATTCGGCATCCTCACCGAGTACACCGCATTCCTCGCCACCGAGGGGACGAACCTCAACAACTGGAACGAACTGATTGCGAGCTGCGGCTACCAGCTGAACACCAAGGCGGTCCACATCCGCTCCGGCATCGGCGCCGTCAACCAGGCCAAGAACTTCAACTTCCAGAAGGGGCAGACCGTACTCAACCGGGGGAATGCCTACTGGAATGATCAGCTGCAACGCGAGGCCAACTTCAACTCCGTGCAGCAGATCAGCGATCGCGCGTTCTTCCACCGCGGCAACCGTTGGATCGATTCCCGCCTTGTCTCGAACAACATTACGTTTGCACCGATGACCGTCATCAAGTTCGGCAGTGATGATCACATGCACCTGCTCGAAGAGTTGATCCGGGAGCGTCGCCAGGGCGTGCTGTCGCTGCAGGGCGACATCGAACTAATGCACCAGGGTCGACACGTGCTCATCACCAACGACGACTGCTAGTTTACTCACGATCTGATTTCCTTTCGATCACTCACACCTACACGACACCCGGCGACGGGTCATTCAGGAGACCAACCATGCATCACCACCGGATAGCACTTGCCAGCGCCCTTACCGTGGGCCTCTTCGCCGGTCTTCGCGAAAGCACCGCCTGCGACACGCCCGTTGTGCCGCACTCACAGAAACGCCACGTCGATCTCGTCATCTGCCTCGACACGAGCGGATCGATGCAGGGTCTGATCGAATCGGCCAAGCAAAAGCTGTGGGGGATCGTCAATGACTTGGCCCTCGCCGAGCCGACGCCGGAGCTCCGCGTGG
>JAPUKX010000341.1 GCA_027295435.1 Planctomycetota bacterium
GGATGTGCGGTACCGCACGCTTCGGCCCGATACCACCGCCAAAGGTCCCGGCCTGTTCGTGGCCACCATGCGGAAGCGGCCGCACGGCTAGGCTGCGCAAGCCCGCGACCACGCCCCGCACGACTCGCAGGCACATGGAACTATGCCCATGTTCAGCATCGGTCTGGCGGAGATTGTGCTGATCGTTGAAGATGTTCCGAGGGCGGCGCGCTTCTATCGCGAGGTGGTCGGACTGACGCCGGCAACCGAAGCGGATGACGAGTGGGCGTGGTTTTGGACGGGCGAATCGCACGGCAGCCCTCGGATCGCCTTGCACCGAGGGCCACTGCTGTTTGAGGAGCACTCGCCGCATCCGCCGGGCCAGCGCTGGGGACGCGTCCATTATGCGTTCACCGTGCCGCGCGAGAAGCTGGCGGCGGCGCTGGAGCACCTTCGCACCCACGGCATTGAGGTCTACGGGCCCAGGCGCTTCGAGTGGATGCAAGCCACCGCCTACTACTTCTACGATCCGGATGGCAACCTGTTGGAGTTCTGGTCGCCGGATGCGAGTTGACGATCTCGAAGATTCCTACCTTTGCAAGGGCTGGGCTTCAGGGATTGCGTCTGTTGGAGTCGGCGGGGTTGACGAGGTCTTCGATCACTGCCGTCAATCCTTCGACCACGCGGGCCATGCGGTCGTAATCGAGCTTGTCCGGCGTGTCAGTCGGCTGGTGGTAGTGCGGGTAGCGAAACGGCGCTGTGTCGGTGACCATCATCGCCGGGTAGCCTTCCTGCCAGAACGCCCAGTGGTCCGACCATCCGATGCCGGGCACGAACCCGGGGATGGCTCCACCTTCGCAAGGGAACCGGGCGTGATGTCGAAACGAACCGACGACTTGCCGCACCAAACGGCGCGATGAATAGTTGCCCACAAAGGCGATGAAGTTGCCGGTCGATGGATACGCCAAGCCGATCGGAAACGGATAGCGCTGGCTGCCTTTCTCGTCGCGGTAGTATCCGATCGTTTCCAGGCTGATCATCGCCACGATGTTCTCGCCGCGCTGCCGGCATCGCTTCGCGTACACCCAACTGCCCATGCGCTGCGTCTGAAAGTAGGGCGGCTCTTCATTGACAAAGAACACGAGCCGCAGCGTCCGGGCGAGGTCCTGGCCGACAAACGCGCGTGCGATGGCGAGGGTCGCCGCCACTCCGCTGGCGTTGTCGTTCGCCCCGGGACAGCCGTACACCGAATCATAATGGGCGCCGACGATGACGATTTCATCCTCGCGCCTCTCGCCTGGAATCTCAGCTTCGATATTGACGCAGGTTCGACCGGCGACCTCGTACTCCTGTCGCTGGACGTCGTATCCGGCGTCCGCGAGCGACGCTTCGATGAATTGCGCCGCCGCGGTCAGGCTCTCGTACCGGTTGAGGTTTCGCTCACCGATCCGCCCCGCGAGCACATCGACGTCTTGCTTGAGCGCATCGCCCATTGCTGCCTGGGCAGCTGTAAGTGGAGGGAGCGCCCCGCGATAAGTCTGACCGGGCATTCGGATCATTGACCAGTATCCCCAACCCAGGCACGTGACGAAGACCGCCAACAGTAACGCGAGACGTTTGATGGCCCTGCGAGTAATCGTGCGGATTTTAAGTGCCTTGGTCACGGCCACGAACGACCTCCGGACCTGCTCCCCACGTAAACCCCGTGATTCATCCATATGCGAGCCCAACACATCGCCGTCGAAAGGAATACTGTATCGGTCAGCAGATGAGTGGTCCGGCAGAGTCACAGCTGACATCACGGCCTCGAGTCGTCCTGCTCGGTGCAAGCAATCTGACGCGCGGGATTTCGAGCGCTGTCGGGATCGCCCAAGCGATCCTGGGCACGCCGCTGGAGCTGTTGATCGCGATGGGGCACGGCCGATCGTACGGCCAGCGCAGCCGCGTGCTGGGGCGCAGCCTGCCCGGCATTGTGGATTGCGGCTTGTGGGACGCGCTGCTCCACGGCAGCGGGCGGCCCACCTATGCGCTATTGACCGACATCGGCAACGACGTGATGTACGGCGCTTCGGTGCCGTCGATCCTCGGGTGGATTCAGACGTGCATGGATCGGCTTCTCGGAGCCCAGGCCAGGATCGCCATGGCCTTGTTGCCGATGGCCGGCATCAAGCAGTTGTCGCGATGGCGCTACGAGGTGGCCCGGACACTCTTGTTTCCAGGCACCCGGCTCTCGCAAACGGATGCCGTGTCCACCGCGACGCAGCTCAACGATCGCTTGCGCGAATTGGGGCACGAGCGTGGCGTCGACCTTGTCGAGCCCGAGGCGCGGTGGTACGGGCTGGACCCGGTTCATATCAGGCGATCGCTCCTGCCCCTGGCCTGGGCATGCATGATGGATGATTGGGTGACTGATCCGCAGGTCCAGCCCCGGGTGTCCTCATCGCTGCGACGGTGGCTCGCACTGCGGCTGGCGACACCCCAGCAGTGGTGGCTGTTCAATAGAGAGCTGGGGCGAGAGCAGCCGGCCAGGCGGTTGCCAGACGGTACGACCGTCTCGCTCTACTAGCTCGACCCCGGGCAAGGGACGAGCGAACTAAGCCATGGACCTGCAGAAACGGCGGCTGACACGGCATTGACATGAGAGACCAGACCAGCTAATATTCATCTGTTCATTCGGATAGATGGATGAATCAGGTGCGATCGCTTGACATCGGCGTAAACCGGGTAGTTCAAACGCCGATAGAGCAACCGGACCTCCAGATTCCACGCCCCGGAGACGCATGATGACCGCCCTTTCCTCCCCCGTAACGTCGGCTGGCACATTCCTCGATACAGGCCTGCCGCTTTTCTCGGACCTGCCGTACAAGGTTGCTGATCTGTCGTCGAAGACCGTCGCCTTCGGCCGCAAAGAGATCGAGCTGGCTGAGCATGAGATGCCCGGCTTGATGGCCCTGCGGCAACGGCACACCGACTCCAAGCCACTGGCCGGCGCGCGGATCAGCGGCTCACTGCACATGACGGTGCAGACGGCGGTCCTGATCGAGACGCTCATCGAGCTGGGAGCAGCGGTGCGGTGGGCCAGTTGCAACATTTTCTCCACTCAGGACCACGCCGCGGCTGCGGCGGTCGCGGGCAGGGGTGGTACCGCCGAGGAACCCAAGGGGCCGGCGATCTTTGCCTGGAAGGGCGAGACCCTCCCTGAGTACTGGTGGTGCACCTTCCAGGCCCTCCGCTGGCCGGGCGGAGAGGGGCCGAACCTCATCCTCGACGATGGCGGCGACGCCACGCTGCTGGTGCACCAAGGCGTCGAGTACGACAACGCCGGATCCGTGCCTGATCCGGAATCGGCCGAGACCGACGAGCATGGCATGGTCCTGCGCTTGCTTGGCGCGGTACGCCAGCAAGACCCAAGCTTCTGGCGGACGCTTGCCCAGCGGATCAGGGGAGTCTCGGAGGAGACCACCACGGGCGTCAATCGCCTGTACCAAATGCAGCAGGCTGAGTCACTTCTCTTTGCAGCGATGAACGTGAACAACGCGGTGACCAAGAGCAAGTTCGACAACATCTATGGCTGCCGGCACTCGCTGGTGGACGGGATCATGCGAGCCACGGACGTCATGCTCGCGGGCAAGGTTGCGGTGATCTGCGGCTACGGCGACGTCGGCAAGGGCTGCGCCCAGTCGCTTCGCGGACAACAGTGTCGCGTGATCATTACCGAGATCGATCCCATCTGCGCGTTACAGGCGTGCATGGACGGCTATCAGGTGGTGATGCTGGAAGATGTGGTCGAGACCGCCGACATCTTCATCACCGCCACCGGAAATTTCCACATCATCACCGCCCAGCACATGCAGCGAATGAAGCATAACGCGATCGTGGGCAACATCGGCCACTTCGACAACGAGATCGACCTGGCCGGGCTGGCCGCCATCGAAGGCATCAAGAGGATCAACATCAAGCCGCAGGTCGATGAATGGAAGTTCCCCGATGCCCCCGGAATGAAGAGCCATTCGATCATCGTCCTGGCGGAAGGCCGGCTGCTGAACCTCGGCTGCGCCACCGGCCATCCGAGCTTCGTCATGTCCAACTCGTTTACGAACCAGGTGTTGGCCCAGATCGAGCTGCATGCCAACCACGATCAGTACGAGAAGAAGGTGTACACGCTGCCGAAGAAGCTCGATGAGGAAGTTGCGCGGCTGCATCTGGGGAAGCTCGGCGCGAAGCTGACCGAGCTCACACCCAAGCAGGCCGAATACATCGGCGTGCCCGTCGAGGGCCCGTACAAGCCTGACTACTATCGGTATTGAGCCCTTCGCCGCCCGGTATCAACAGCAATCCAAGCCCGCGGATTCCAATCCGTGGGCTTGCCAGGAACATGTACGACCGGATTTCCATAGATCGCTGAAGCCGAAGGTTCTCCGTGATGCGGCCTGAAGAGTTTGTCTCGTTCCTTCACACGCACAAAGCCTCTGCGATCCTGCGGACGTCGGTTGGCCAGGCGGCGAAGCCGGCGATGGACGCGGCGATGCGTGGCGGCTTCAAGGTGATCGAGTTCACGTTGACGACGCCCGGCGCGCTGGAGTTGATCGGCGAGTTCTCGAAGCGCCAAGGTATCGTCGTCGGGGCCGGCACGGTTCTGACCG
>JAPUKX010000342.1 GCA_027295435.1 Planctomycetota bacterium
GTCGATCATCGCCCGCAGAAGTCCGTATTGCCGGCGGGTATGAAGGAACGCCAGTCGGGGTAGGTCCAGGTGGTCGTCCTCACCGTCCAGTGGTCCGCATTGCACAATCCGGCCGGTCTTCACCAGCCCGGCAAATGCATCGTTGAGCGAATCGATCTGGGCATCAGTCAGCTTCTGAGACAGCCGCAAGACAAGCTGATCGCCCACGTAGCGGCTGGAGTGATAGACACGGTAGAACCGGGTGACATGCTCGACCGCGTGATCGATCGAAGGAGCAATGTAATAGAGCCCGGGATCCTCGGGGCTGATCATTCCCCCGTCGAGCAGATTCTTGCGGATATAGGTGTCCCAATGCTTCCAATAGGTGCCGCCGTCGCCTTCGGCCAGCACGACGGGAACGATGTTGGACTTGCCGGTCTGGACGAGAGTCATTGCCTCGAAGACCTCATCCTGTGTGCCGAAACCGCCTGGGAAGGCCGCCACCGCGTCGGCGTGGCTCATGAACATCAGCTTGCGGGTGAAGAAGTACCGGAAGTTGATCAGCTTCGGGTCACCTTCGATGACCGTATTGGCCGTGGTCTCAAACGGCAGCCGGATAGACAAACCGAAACCGGCCTCGCGTCGTGGTCCTTCAAGCCCAGCCTTCATGATGCCGTCGCCGGCTCCGGTGATCGACATCCAGCCTTGGCGGGTAATCGCGGCGCTGAACTGCTTGGCGGCCAGGTAGTCGCGATGATCCTCAGGCGTGCGGGCCGAGCCGAAGATGGCGATCTTGCGCGTCGGGGTATAGCGGTTGAAAACGCGATAGGCATAACGCATGTCCTTCAGCGCGCGGTTGAGCAGCTTCAGCTGGCCGGTGTCGTGACCGTCGGCGAGCATCTTGAGGCTGGTCTGGACAAGCTGCACGATCATCTGCCCCGCGAACGACTCGGGATCACCGTCAAGCGATTCGATCAGCGCATGAATGGCATTGACGGTCTGTTCATCTGTTGCGGAGGGGCGTGTCATCGCAATCTATTCACCTCCGAAACGTGAGTCTTGGGGACCGCTGGACGGGCGGAACGTGCCCACCGGCGGTTGAGGCCCATCACTCAGCCTCCACCCGCTGGGCGATGGTCACTGATCGCTGCGGTGTCTTACCCTGGCGGACGCCCGGGAGGGGGATGAGTCTCGCTTGAGGATCACCAAGTGGGCCGGTCACTTCAACCACGAACAACTGATCGCTCAGCCCCCCAATCAGATCCCTGATCACGGGCACCGTGCCGCGAGTGCGAAAGCGTACATCCAGCTCCATGCCGGGGTAACTCATACTGCCTTCGCCGACGAGTTCCAGGGTGGGACATTCCAGAAAGAGTCGTTCGAAAACGATACGGTCTCGCTGGACATAGAACTCCAGATCGGCGAAGTCCAGGCTGCCGCTGAAAGGGGGCATCAACTCGACCAGCTGCAATATCCGAAGAGTTAAGGGCATACTGATCATGCGTCCATGGATTACGCGAATAGCGCCTCGGCCCCGGCGCGTCTCGGGGTGCCCGCGCTGCCCGGCCACGCGCAATGAAGCGTACAACTCGCCAGTTGGCGGGTCGCCGCCGCTTGGAGCCGATTCGGGTTCACGTGGTGTTGGTTCGTCTCTTACAACGATTCCCTCCAGCGACACGCCGACGAGGTCGATGGCAGCCTGGTATTCGCCGCCCGCGTCCAAGCCGACCGAGGCCTGCAACGTGACCACGCCGCCGTACATGTCAGCGCGAAACTCCCGAATGGAAACGACGCGACCATCACTGCCCAGGCTGATGCGCGCCTCGATGTTAGTAAGTTCACGGCCATTTGCGCGCGCGTGGTCGGCACGGGCCAGAATGTCGAGGCTTGTGCCCACGCCCGGCTGGTACTCAGCGTGCAGATCAAACACGCCGTCCAGTTCGCTGATCTTGACGCCCGCGTCCAATGACGCGCCTCGGGTCTCCAATCGGCCGGCAAGGGTCGTATGCCATCGCCCACCCGTTTCGCCGGGCTCAACCTCGGCGATGTGAAGCTCGGCATCACCAAGGTGAACCGACTCGGCCGCTCCAATCTTGAGTGAGTCGAGAGCGGATCGCAGCGATGCGGGGAGAAATGCAAGGACCTGTGGGCTGTCGAGCCGGCCAAGATAATCCAACTGCAAATCTGCTTCGAGCGGGCCCTCGGTCTGCACGGCGCCGTCGAGGTGGAATGTGCCCCCGGCATGACGCCCGGCTACGTTCCGCAAAGTCACCAGCCCCGGTGCCAACGTAACCTCGGCTCCCTGGTCGAAGTTCGCAAAGACCGGGGTATCGTCCACCCGCAGCGATAACGTGTCCGGCCGGACCGTGAACTCATAGCGTTGAGGTTGGTCCCCACGAGGCGATTCGTAGCTGAACTCGGCGTCGAATGCTCCTTGGGGGCGGTAGCGGCGATAGCGATCGGCCTGGCCGGCGGCGCCGATGAGGTTCAACGCCTCGGTGATCAGCGGTGAGGCGAACTGAGCGGCGGCCCAGGATCCCCGCATGCGAATGTCCGCGCTGTCATCGGACGGGCCGTAATGGCCGTCGAGCACGATTATGCCGTCGTCCCGATCTGCGTCGCGCACTCGCATGGTCAGGTCGTCAAAGGTCACCTGGTCGGCTCGCACCACAATTTCGCCGCGCTCGCGGATCAGCCAGACCCGCTCGCCGTCAATCAGGAGGCTGAGTTCCTCCGGCCAGACGACCAGCTGCACTTCTTGGGACTCGCTGCCCAGCGCGTGATATTGCAGCTTCGCGTGGTAGGTTCCTCCTGGCTGATAGCGCTGCCACAAGGTCGCCACGCGCTGTGCGCCTTCATCAGGAACGAGATCGACCAGATACCGCTCGAATGCAACATCATTGAAATGCATGGTGAGGTTCATTTCGGGCGGGTCCGTCGTCAGATCGGCCTGGCCGACGGCGGTGATGCGACCGTCTCCGCGATTCCCGGCGAAGTCAACCAGTTGAATCGCGTCGGGCCTTATCCGAATCAGGGCCTCAACGGCATCGAGCGAACATCCCTTCGGCCAGGGCAGGCCGAATCCCCGGCTCGCCGTCGGCAACTTGCCGGACGGCTGCAGGGCGCCGTCGAAGAACTCCACGGTGAAGTCGTAGGTTGTTTGACCGGCGGGGTCGGCGGTGATGGTGCCGGCGTAGTTCATAAAGCCGCTCAAGCCGGCGTCGGCGAGGAAGCGCGCTATACGAGAACGCCTCGTCCCCAGTTGTACGGCCGCCTGGTCCAAATCAGCCCGCTCGGCCTCAGTGACGGGCATGGCCGCATAGAGAAGCTCGCCGAGAGAGTCGCCGCTCAAGTCTATGGCGAGGTCCGGCTCCGCGTAGGTCCCCCGCTCAGTTCGATGCAAGCGGATTTCGCCGGTAACCATTCCGCGCCCTCCGCCCGGTGTGACGATGGGAATGCCCTCGCCTTGCTCGCCGGAGACGATGACGATCTGTTCGTTCTCCAGACTCAGGATTCCGCCTCGCACGTAGATCGGATAGGGGAATCGCTCGTAGACGACCCCTGCTTCGTGGACGGTTACCGTGCCGGTGATCTCGGTGCGCTGGTCGGGCCCGCGGGGACGTTGGATCGTCAGGTCCAGGTCCACACGCCCCCCCAATTCAAACGGCCCGGCAGCGATGAGCGTTTCCAGCTGATCAATCTCTCGTTCGAGGCTCTGGCGACGGCTGACCGCCTCTGGTGAGCTGAGGTCTTCGCGGAGTCGCCGTAGGTCGTTGGTCTTGCGTTGTTTAGTACGGCGAGCGTCAGCAATCGCGTTGTCGTCGGGCAGCAGGCCCGCCTCGGCCAGTGCCTCGTACGACGGTCGATGCAGCATCGCATCGAATGTCGTCCGCTCACCGCCTTTCAGCGCTTCGCGGAACCGCGCGTCGAGAGGAATGTCGCTGGCAAACAGCCGTAGCGAAACCGCAGCTTCACCGCTGGGAGGTGCGATCCAACCGGACATTTTGATCGTCGAGTTGCTCGATCCCTGGCCGGTCAGCTCGAGGATCGTCACCTGGTCGCTGTCGAACTCGACGCATGCGCTCACATTCTCCAGGGGATACGGAAAGGCCTGGAAGGCTCCGGAGGCTTCGCGGATGGTCGCTTCACCGGTTGTGCGGATCGGCTGGGGGATCAGGTGACCACCGTCGCCCACCGTCGGCTCGGAACGACTGATCTGCACGTCCATACTAAGTGACCATCCGGTCAGGTTGAACCTGGCCAGGGTCTCGGCCACCTGTCGTGGAAGGTCCACGGCCGGGGCGTCGGAATCGGTGCTCGGC
>JAPUKX010000343.1 GCA_027295435.1 Planctomycetota bacterium
TTTACGCGGTGGGCGGGCTCCTGATGGGCGCAGCCATGACGCTGTTGGCATCCGGAACGGATTACACCGCCATCCCGCCCCAGGCTCGGGAAGTTGAAACAACACTCAGGGGCCAGCCGGTCGATCTTGTCCAGGCGATCAAGACAGCCCAATTGCTCACCGGCGGCGTTGTCGCCTCGGCAAGCTTCGATCTCAACAATGCGGGCAGGACGATTGACATCATCGTCTTTGCCGACGGCGCCAAGCGCCGCCTCACTTTCGAGACGATCGGCTGCACTGTAGAATCGGATGTCATGGTGCCACGATTCCCCGGCGACCCAGTTCAAGGCGATTGGATCGAGACCGACTCCGGCCTGAAGTATTTCGACCTCGTTGAAGGTGACGGCCCGCAGCCGGCCGGCCGGAGCACGAAGGTGAAGGTCCACTACACCGGCTGGCTGGTGGACGGGACGAAGTTTGACAGTTCCGTTGATCGTGGCCAGCCGGCGACGTTTCCCCTTGGCGGCGTGATCGGCGGCTGGACCGAAGGCGTGGGGTCGATGCGCGTCGGCGGCAAACGCAAGCTGATCATCCCCTACGACCTGGCGTACGGCGAGCGCGGCCGGCCAGGATCCATCCCGCCCAAGGCGACGCTCATCTTCGACGTCGAGCTCCTGGAGATCATCGAGGAGTAAGCGTTGTCCATTGCGCTGTGCGCGCCGTGGACGCTATGGGTTCGTCTCGGCCATCCTCACTGTAAAGCTGCGACCAGTGGTCGCGGCCATGGCGGCTCGGGCGCCCACCGGGCTGGCACAGCCCGGCTCGCTCAACAGGCGGGCCAGGGGAATGATTCCAGGTGCTCGCGGAGGTGCCGGGCAGTGGGGAATCGGGCGCTGATAAGGTCACGCCGCAGGCCGCGACAGACGGCCTTCACCGCCGGCGATTGAGAGGCGTAGCGCTGCCGGCCGCCGACGGCTTCATGCAGCAGATGAACCAACTGGATGACGTCCTCGCGGATGTGGTATGCCGACGGCGCTCCCCAGTGGTAGAAGTCCACGAGCTTGACGTTGAAGAAGATACCCTGCCGCTGAACCATCACGTTCTGCGAATGCAGGTCGCCGTGGTACTCGCCCACCTTGTGGATCTGCTCCACTCCTGAGGCCAGGGTGTACAGCAGATGCATGGCCTCGAAGGGCTGCAGCCGCTTGCCCGGCTGGTGGGCGAGAAAGTCGCTCAGCAGCTCGCCCTCCACGAACTCGCTGATCAGGCACGTCACCGGCACGCCTTGGGAGCGGATCACCTCCGAGTGGTGGTATTGAATGACGATGGGGCATTTGCGCAGGCGATTGAGCTTGCGGGCGTAGAAGGTGACGGCTCGGTCGCGGACGTTGCGGTGCGGGAAGAACACCTTGGCCGCCCGGGGGATGCCGGTGCGGGTCTCCACGACCTTGTACACCTCGCCCTCCCATCCCGCGCCCAGCAGCGATTCGACAGCGTACTTGCCCGCCAGCGTCCGGCCGGGCTTGAGCTCGAACGTGCTGATCCGCGGCGTTGGCTTGGTGTTGTTTGATCGTCGCATCGTCTCGTCCAATCTAGCTCAACGGTGTATGCAGCGCTGAGCAACCCTGTGATCTCGCCTTAGGTCGGCCGGCAGCAGTACCCCGGCGAGCGGGCACGCGGGACCGGCGCACCGATGAGTCTACGGAAACACGCCACGGAGGTCGTAGACCTTGCCGATCCGCTCCAGCGCCGCACAGTAGCTGGCGGTCCGCATGTCGCATTCATACTTCACCCGGGCGAGCTTCACGCGCCTCGCCGCCAACACCATATGGATGTTGAGCCGCTGATCGACTTCCTCAGCCGTCCAGTACATGGCCGATCGGTTCTGGACCCACTCGAAATAGGAGACGGTCACGCCGCCGGCGTTGCAGAGGATGGCGGGCAGGATTTCGATGCCTCGCTGCGTGAGCACCGCGTCACTTTCGGGCGTGGTGGGGGCGTTGGCGGCCTCAGCCAGAACCCGGGCGTTGATCAACTTCGCCTTGCGCGACGTGATCATCTGCTCCAGAGCGGCGGGGATGAAGACGTCCACGGGCACGCCATAGAACTCCTGCTCACTGATCGCTTCGGCTTCGTCGAACCCGCCCACGCCCCCGGTCTGGGCGACGTGCTGGGCCAGCGCGTTGGGGTTGATCCCCTGGTCGTTGTGGATGGCTCCGGTGTGGTCGAGCACCGCCCTCAGCGAGGCCCCCAGCTCCACCAGCAGCCGCCCGGTCCATCCGCCGACGTTGCCGAATCCGATGAGACTGAAGCTCATCTTGTCGAGTTCGATGCCCAGCTCCGGCAGCATCTCCTTGAACACGTTCACGATTCCCTGGCCGGTCGCCTTGTCTCGGCCGAGCGATCCGCCCATCACCACGGGCTTGCCGGTGACGATGCGCAGCGTGTCGTGGCGATCGTGCTCGGGGGTCATCTGGGCGTAGGTGTCGGCAAACCAAGCCATGATCTGGGCGTTGGTGCCCACGTCCGGGGCGGGAATGTCGTAATCCGGCCCGATCTGATTGCTGATCGCCGAGCAGAACCGGCGGGTGACCCGCATCAGCTCGTCGCGGCTGAGATCGCGCGGGTTGCACTTGACCCCGCCCTTGCTGCCGCCGAAGGGGATCCGCACCAGCGAACATTTCATCGTCATCAGGACCGCCAACGCCTTGATGTGGTCCAGGTGGACGTCCGGGTGGTAGCGAATGCCGCCCTTGTACGGCCCCAGCGCATTGTTGTGCTGCACCCGATAGCCCTTGAAAAGATCGTGGTGCCCGTCGTCCATGAGCACCGGAAAGTGCACCATGATCTCGTTGTGGGGCTGGGCAAGAATGATCTGTTGATGGTGGGCTAGCCCAACGAGTTGAGCGGCAATGAGCACCTGCTCGATCGTTTGGTGGAACAGGTTCGCTGGATCCTTGACGATCTCGAGCTCTTCAAACACCTTCGCCGGCAGATGGGCCTGGGCGATCGGCGGATGCTGGGTGGCGGTGGCGTCGGCCATGAACGGGAATTCCGCAGAGCAATGCCAAGGTTCGCCGACGATCCCGATCGAAACGGGACCCCCCGGCGAGCGGCCATCCTCAGCAGTGACCCGCTGAGGAGACGGACCCGCAGATCATAGCGTCTGCGCCGGTGAAGTCAGCGCCTTGGATTCAGGGCAATTGTCGCCGCCGGCCCGACCACCAGCGCCGCCGCCAATCAGGAGGACCATGTCTCAGTAGCGGTAGGAATGATGGCCGTGGCCGTAATGGTGGCCATAGCCGGCTTGTCGGTAGACATTGTGTTCATAGTGCCCGGGGCGGTAATGGGGGTGACCGTAGGCGTGCTGGTAGCCATGGTGCGGCCCGTCGTAGACCCCAGCCGTGACGAGAACACCGCTTGAATAGCCATAACCGTAGCTGCCGGTGTGGAGCCCGTTGTGGCAGCCGGCCAGGAGCAACACGGCGATCAGCAGGCACAAGGAGCCGAGAACGCGCATGGGAGCATCTCCACAGTTGGACCGTAAATGATAAGGCACGCTACCGGCGGATTTATTCCACGCCCGACCCAGGTCGCCAGGCCGGGGAGTCCTGAACAATCGACCTGAAACCACCGATATCAATCTTCGTGAGCACGCACCTGTCCGCGAGATTCGTGCATGTCTGTGCCGAGCGTCAGCATGGAATACGAGACAAAGCAGGCGTCCTACCGCGCGCTCGTCACTGATCGTAAGGGCTGTTCTCTTTGCGCAAAGCATCTTGAGAATGCTTCGCGCATTGACGGGGGCGATCTGGACTCCAACGAAATCGGTCCCTATACCCGGTGGCAAGGTAACCTTGATTCACCCCTGGTCGTTGTGGCGCAGGACTTCTCAGACGTCGCAGGGTTTCGAAAGTACTGTGGATGGGCCGGTCACGATGTTCGAACCAACCTTCACCTAGTCGAGCTTGTACGGGAGGCGGGGTTTGTCATCGCTCCGCCGAAGCTCGGTAAGCCTGACAACGTACTTTTCTTCACCAACGCCGTCTTGTGCATGAAGGCCGGTGGTCGTCGCGGACGACAGCAGCCGGTTCCGCAGCGATGCTTCACCAATTGTTCGGGCTTTCTCAGACGGACTATCACAATTGTGGCCCCTCGCGTCGTTGTTACACTGGGCCGTGGAGCACTCTACGCGATCCAACGAGCCTTTGGCCTTTCAGAAACGGGCCGGCTGTCCGACCTAGTGGGGCGGTATCTGCACCTCACCAACACGATTTATCTGGTTCCGATGTATCATCCAAGTCCTACAGTCGTGAACACACATCGGCCTTTGAATGAGATGCGCGCCGATTGGCGCGGCTTGAGGCCTTTGTTCGAGGCAGCTGATAATCTCCCGCACACATCAGCGGCGGCCTAACAAGGCGCTGGAGAGAAGGAGCAGGAATCAATGATCACGGGCGTCCACACCATGTTCTACACATCGGAGCCCCAAGAGCTCCGGGCGTTCATCCGCGACAAGCTCGGGTTCTCGTATACCGATGTCGGGGACGGCTGGCTGATCTTCGACCTCCCGCAAGCCGACATGGGCTGCCACCCGGCGGAGGCCCAAGACGGCCAACGCTCGGGAACCCACTACATCTCGTTTTATTGCGACGACATCGAGAAGACGGTGGCCCAGCTCAA
>JAPUKX010000344.1 GCA_027295435.1 Planctomycetota bacterium
CGATAGCCGGATCAAAGTGCGACTGGTGGTTGGCGACGTACACGATGGGGCCGCGCCGCGGCACATGCGCCCGGCCGGCGCACCGCAGCCGATACACCACCCAGAACGCACCGCGTACGAGATTGGCCACGGCTGTCCACCAGAACAGGACGGCGAAGGCGGACCGCGTGGGGGCCCGGCGTCGAACGTCAAAGATGCTCACCGCTTGAACCCGGCATCGGGCAGTTTCTCTCGGGCGATCGTCTCCAGCGCATCGACCACCTGCTCAGCCGTGTGATCGCTGGTATCGATCTCGATGGCGCCGGGCGGCCGCACGAGGGGCCCGTCAGCCCGGCCGGAATCCAGCCGATCGCGCTCGAGGATGTCGCGCTCGATGAGGTCCCGGTCAACGCGCAGCCCGGCCTGCACCAACTGCCGAGCCCGCCGCGCCGCCCGCACGTTCAGCTCGGCATCGAGGTAAAACCGCAGCCCAGCATCGGGGAACACCACCGAACCCTGATCCCGGCCTTCCGTGACCAGTCTAGGATGACGCTCGGCGACGCGCCGTTGTTGCTCGACAAGCTCACTGCGAAGCGCACGCTGCGCCGCCGCGATCGAGACGATATCGCTGACATCCGATTCACGGATCCG
Source organism: Planctomycetota bacterium (assembly GCA_027295435.1). Taxonomy (GTDB): domain Bacteria; phylum Planctomycetota; class Phycisphaerae; order Phycisphaerales; family SM1A02; genus JADFFQ01. Next base: position 631 of record JAPUKX010000344.1, read on the forward strand.
CCGGCTGACATCGCGGTCGCCCAGCATCATCGGCGGCGGATCGGTTCGGAAGTCGAAGTGTAAGTCCGCCGCCTGCACAGCCGCAGCCAGGGCCGGGCCGTCATGAGGATCGATATCCTGTTCGATGGCGATCAATGCACCGGCACGATACATCGCGCCGGTGTCGAGGAACTCCAGACCAAGTCGCAAAGCGAGAAGGTGGGCGACCGTTGACTTGCCGGTACCGGCCGGACCGTCGATGGTGATGATCACTCCCTGGGGGTGCTGGGGGTTGTGCGAGGACATCAGGCGGCTCGGTCATTTTGGGCGTTCGTTGGCGTCGATGGCCTGCTGCAGGATCTTTCGGGCACTTTCGATGTTGGTGAGGGGGTCGCCGTCGCCGACGTAGTTGATCGCCAGGGTGTTGACGAAGCCCACGCCGCGAATCGCCTCCACGCCTTGTGCCAGATCATAGCCCTTGTGTGTGCCTCGCCGATTGAATCCGTTGACGGAGGCATGCACCGCCCCCGCGTAGGGAGCCAGTTTTCGCAGGGTCTCAACCAGATCGCCGGACGCCGCAGCATGGGCGAAATCGGGCAGGGACCCGATGCGAAAGCCGCCGATGCGCTTCAGCAGATCGGTGAGGCGGTCCGGCGCGTCGGTCAACCCGGCATGTGGCGCAAGCAGCAGGTTCAGTTCGAGTCGCTCGACGCCGGGCATGACGGCCTTCAGCTCGGTTGCGGTCAGCTCAAGCGCCTCATCGGTGTCCGGGGCGTCACTGCGAACTGCTAGGGCGTTGCACCCCAGCCGGTTCGCCGCCACGGCCAACCGGTGCACGCGCTCCGCGGCAGCCTGGCGTACATCTAAGAGGGGGTCGGCGAACCGTAGCGGCGGGTCTTCGATCAGCACTAGGCAGGGGCAACCGGCCTTATCGCCCCGGTCACGCAGTTGGTCCAGATCGGCTAACGACCAGCCCGCCAGCATCGACGACGGCACATTCAGCCCCCGCAACTGCAACTGCGTGATGGTGAAGCTCGGCAGATCCAGCAACGACACCGAGCCCTTTCCGGTCGTTGAGACGAGCTTGCGAAGTGAACTCGCAGCGAGGGTGAGGAGCATGGTCATCTGTACCGCTGGTCCAGTCTGTGACGAGTCTGCGGCGACAACCGCCGCAGGCTAGCCCACGCCGATTGCCAAGTCCAATTCCGGGCCGACGACCCCTGGGCCGCAAAGCGCAAAGAAAACGCCGACCAAGACCGGCCGACGTTTTCCGGAGGGGAGAAAGATTCACCAACAGGTTAGGCCGGGCGGTCGTCCCGGTCGCTCGATCATAGTGCTTGGTCCGGTAAACGCAACGAAAACTTTATTTATTCTACCCATCTTCACTGGGGTAAAGGCCCCAAGTGCTTTCGGGGACTGATGTTTAGCCTCACGGCGTCCGCGGCCCAATGTTTGGCCGGGGCTGGGGACCACCCGGTTGGCGCGACCGCCTCTGTAACTATGATAGCGGCCTCGCCCCCCGGGAGCTCCTCCTCAATGCCCAGCCCAACCGCATGCCGCTTCTCCGAGACGCATGAATGGCACCATCTGGACGGCGATGTCGTCACCCTAGGCATCACCCAATATGCCGCAGATGAACTGACCGATGTCACCTATGTCGAGATGAAACCGCTGGGATCGAACATTGTTCCCGGCGATTCGGTCGGCGAAGTCGAATCCGTCAAGACGACCAGCGAGGTGTATTCAGCCGTCGGCGGCGAGATTGTTGACGTCAACAGGGCGCTGAGCGACGATCCTTCCATGGTCAACTCGGATCCATTCAGTGCAGGATGGTTGGTGAAGATCCGCACTTCAGATCCGTCGCCGCTTGATGGACTGATGGATCATGCGGCCTACGAGCAACGGTTCTCGGTGAAGAAGTGACCGCGCTTGGAGGGGCGATGTCTTGCGGTGCGGCTTGCCCCGGCGAGCGGCAGTAAGGCCTGGCTATGTCCGGCCGGGCATATCTGGGCGATACAATGATGTGATGAGCGGCCCACCGTCCTCGCAGCGTCTGCGCATCAAGAGCGAGTTGACGCCCACTGGCGATCAGCCGGCGGCGATCGATGCGCTGGCCGGAGGCATCGTCTCTGGCAAAGGCCATCTGACTCTCCTCGGGGCCACTGGAACCGGCAAGACGTTCACGATGGCCAATGTCATCGAACGGGTTCAAAAGCCCACGCTGATCATCAGCCACAACAAGACGCTGGCCGCCCAACTCTACGAAGAAATGCACGAGCTGTTTCCCGGCAACGCGGTCAGTTACTTCGTCAGCTACTACGACTACTACCAGCCGGAGGCGTACATCGCTCAGCGGGACATCTATATCGAAAAGGATGCGTCACGCAACGACGATCTCGATCGGCTCCGCCTGGCCGCCACGAGCACCCTGCTGTCGCGCGATGATGTGATCGTCATCGCCTCGGTGAGCTGCATCTTCGGCTTGGGCTCGCCGACGGATTATCAGGAGCACGTCCTGGCCGTGCGGCGCGGTGAGACAATCGATCGGCGGACGCTGCTGCTATCGCTGGCCAACATGCAATATGCTCGCGCCGAAGTGGAGTTCAAGCGCGGGCAGTTCCGGGTGCGGGGCGATGTCATCGAGGTATACGCCGCGTATGAGAAGTATGCGATTCGCATTGAGCTCTTGGGCGATGAGATCGATCGCCTGGAGCTGATCCACCCCACCAGCGGCGAGGTACTGGCCGAGGAGAACCAGGTCTTCATCTTCCCCGCCGTGCACTATCTGATGCCGCAGGATCGCCTGGAGTCGGCGCTGGCGAGCATTCGGACGGAGCTTGACCAGCGCGTAATGCAGCTGCGCAGCGAAGGAAAGCTGTTGGAAGCACAGCGGTTATTGGCACGAACAAAATACGACCTCGAAATGATCGAAGAAGTCGGCTACTGCTCGGGCATCGAGAACTATTCGCGCCACCTCGACGGCCGGGCGGCCGGCGAAAGGCCGTACACGCTGTTGGATTACTTCCGTCACATCCCCGGCCGCAACACGGACGACTGGCTGGTGTTTATTGACGAATCGCACGCCGCCATTCCCCAACTCCGGGGGATGTACCATGGCGACCGGAGTCGCAAGCAGGTCCTGGTCGATCACGGCTTTCGGCTGCCCAGCGCTCTGGACAACCGCCCGTTGCGGTTCGAGGAGTTCCAGCAGATCGTTGGGCAGGTGGTGTACGTCTCCGCCACGCCCGGGCCGTACGAGCTCCAGCAATGCCACGGCGAGATCGTCGAGCAGATCATCAGGCCGACCGGCCTTGCGGACCCACCGATTGAGGTCAAATCGGCCCAAGGGCAGGTCGCCGACATCATCGAGCAGTGCGCCACGCGGGCCCAGCGCAGCGAGCGGGCGCTGATCACCGTACTGACCAAACGCCTCGCTGAGGATCTCACCAACTACCTGCACGACCATGGCCTGTCGGTGCGCTACCTGCACAGCGAAATCGACACTCTCAAACGCCTGGAGATACTGCGCGAACTACGACAAGGGGTCTTTGACGTGCTGGTCGGAGTGAACCTGTTGCGGGAGGGGTTGGACCTTCCGGAGGTTTCGTTGGTGTGCATCGTTGACGCGGACAAGGCCGGCTTCCTTCGCAGCGAGACGAGTCTCATTCAGACCATGGGGCGCGCCGCCCGCAACCTCAACTCCCAGGTCATCATGTACGCCGACACCGTCACCCCGCAGATGCAGGCGGCGATTGATGAAACCCAACGTCGCCGAACCAAGCAGCTGGCCTACAACGAGGCGCACGGGATCACCGCCCGGACGATCAAGAAGGCCATTCGCCGCGGTATCGAGCAGGAATTGCAGGCCCACAAGACTGCTCGTACCGCCGTCGGCCGAAAGACCGATGCCCAGGGGTACGATCGTGATGAGCTGGTCCGCCTGCTGACCGAAGAGATGATTCAAGCCGCCGATCGTTTGGCGTTCGAGGAGGCGGCGGAGTTGCGCGATCAGATCACAGCACTCAAAGAGGAGCCGGCAAGCGGCCTCGCCGGGTCGTCCGGCCCGGAGGAGGTTGATCCGCCCACGCTCAAACCGGGGATGGCCCGGTCGAGGGCGGGGATGACCGGCAAACGCCGGCGCAAGCGCGCTGCGTTCTAGGCGAAGCTGACCCGTCTACGCGGCGACCTGCGTCCTCTGGGAGGTCTCGGGTCCAACGGGGTCGACAGTGTTGACGTCGGCTGGGCTTTCTCGCAGGCGAATCTGACGGGTGGCCCGCTCAAGGACCTCCGATTCGGCCGGGCTGCCCCATGACCACGGCCAAGCTTCGGCCGGCCGCGGGTCAGTCGTCCCGCTCGTCTGCCCATTGTTCGCTCTCGGAGTCATGCGTGGCCTTGCGGTGGTTGGGGTGTGTTTCGCGGCGCTGCTCCACCCGGATGCATGAAAAGGGGCCTTTTCATCCTCGGCCGAATGAGATCGCCCCTGGACCGATTCTCCCGGATTACGACGAACTAGCGTTGACTCGCCAGCCTCAGCGCGCGAGCGTCAGACCTCCGCATGTGACCGTGGCGCACGGCGTCGCTAGACTTTGCCCATGGCCAAACCAGTTCCCCCTCCGGAACACGGCAACGTGCTGCTGATTGGCGGCGGTGGGCGCGAGCACGCCCTCGCCTGGAAGCTCGCCCAATCGCCGCGACTGGCCACCCTCTGGCTGACCGACCCCGACAACGCCGGCTTAGCCCGACTCGGTCGCCCCTGCCCGCAGAAGATGGACGGCTCCAACATCTTCATGATGCAGCGCTGGTGCGACCACAACGACATCCACCTGGTCGTCGTCGGGCCGGAAGGGCCGCTGGCCGCAGGCATCACCGACGCGCTGAAGACCGACCGCCGCCAGGTCTTCGGTCCCACCAAAGCCGCCGCTCAGATCGAAGCGGACAAGACCTTCGCCAAACAGTTGATGCGACACGCCGCAATCTCCACCGCCGAGGCACGCATCTTCGACGAACCAGACAGTGCCGAGGTGTATATCCGCGCCCATGACGAACCCTGCGTGGTCAAGGCCTCCGGTCTGGCTGCGGGCAAAGGCGCCATCATCTGTGACACACCCGCCGAAGCGCTCCAGGCCATGAACCGAATCATGGTCCGCCGGGAGTTCGGCAGCGCTGGTGACAAGATCCTGATCGAGGAGAAGCTCTGCGGCCAGGAGGTCAGCGTGCTCGCCCTGGTTGACGGGCGTTCGATCTGGCTGCTCGATCCGTGCCAGGATCACAAGTCACTCGGTGAGGGCAACACCGGCCCGAACACCGGCGGCATGGGCGCCTGCTGCCCCACTGGGCTGCTGGAAAGCCCCACCCTGGACGTGATCCAACGCGAGATCATCGTCCCGGCCGTGGACGCCCTGCGCCGTGAAGGCATCGATTATCACGGCGTGCTCTATGTCGGACTAATCCTCACACCTGCCGGGCCGAAGGTGCTGGAGTTCAACTGCCGTTTCGGCGATCCCGAATGCCAGGTGCTGATGGTCCGGCTCCAAGGCGATCTCTTTGAGATCCTCTGGGCCGCCTGCACCGGGACGCTCAACGACGCGATAATCGACTTCGATCCTCGCGCCGCCTGCTGTGTGGTCATGTGCTCCGACGGCTACCCCGGGGCCTATGAAAAGGGCAAGCCGATTACCGGGATCGATACCGCCGAGGCGCTGAGTGGTGACCGAGGCGAAGTGATCGTCTTCCACGCCGGCACCACCCACAACCAGGCAGGCGAGCTCGTCACCAACGGCGGGCGCGTGCTCGGCGTCACCGCCTTGGCCGAGGACCTGCAAGCCGCCCACGACCTGGCCAACGCCGCCTGCGAGAAGATCCATTTCGACGGCGCCTACTACCGCCGCGACATCGGCAACCGCGTCCTCGTGCACTCATAGCCGGTCGGTCCGGCCTCGGCCTGACACCACCCTCGCCGCCTTCTCACCGCAGGCGGACCGCCTGCCCCGCTAACCGTCGCCGGTTGCCAAGGCCGTCGCTTCGTGCGATAGTCGCACCCGACCCCGTTATGAATACACCCCCGCCCAACTGGCAGGAACGCTACAACGCCAAGTTCATCATCACTGCCCGCCTCCGCCTGCTAGATCAACCGGGGCAGTTGGCGAAGGTGCTGGACGCCGCGGCCGACGCTGGGGCCTCGGTGGGCGACATCCGGATCGTCGGCGCCGACAGCCAGCACAAGATCCGCGACGTGCAACTGTTCATCGTCGATCGACAGCGCCTCGACGCCACGATCGACGTGATCAAGGCCCTGGACGAGGTCGAGCTTCTGCGGATCACGGACGAGGTGCTGGAGATTCACCGCCACGGCACGATCGAGACCAGGGCCCGAGTCCCGCTCAACACGATCATGGACCTGCGGATGGTCTACACGCCCGGCGTGGCCAGCGTCTGCCAGCTCATCGCGGACAACCCGGAGACCGCCTGGAAGTACACGTCCAAAGGCCGGCGCATCGCCATCGTGACCAACGGCTCGGCCGTGTTGGGACTCGGCGACATCGGGCCGCTGGCGGGGCTGCCGGTGATGGAAGGCAAGTCGGCGATCCTGGCCCATTTCGTCAAGGTCTCCGCAGACCCGATCCTGATCGACAGCCATGACACCGATGAGATCGTCGACATCGTCGCCAAGCTCTCTTCCAACTACGGCGCCATCCAGCTCGAAGACATTGCCGCCCCCGCGTGTTTCGAGATCGAGCCGAAGCTACAGGACCGTCTGGATATCCCCGTGTTCCACGACGATCAGCACGGCACGGCGACTGTCGTCGTGGCCGGGCTCATCAATGCGCTGAAAGAAACCAACCGCAGGCCACAGGACTGCCGGGCGGTCATCCTCGGCGCCGGAGCGGCGGGAACGGCGATCGCGCGGTTCCTCGTTGAGTTTGGCCTGGACGATGTCGTGGTCTGCGACAGCGTTGGCGCAATCTGGCCGGGGCGAGCTGAGCGTATGAATCCATGGAAACAGCGGCTGGCCGAAACGACTAACAAGACCGACGCTCGGGGTTCACTGGCCGAGGTGATCCGGGGCCGGAACCTCTTCATCGGTGTCTCGCGGCCCAAGGTCGTCAGCAAGGCAATGATCGCGTCGATGGCCGCCGACCCCATCGTTTTCGCGCTGGCGAATCCCGTCAGCGAGATCTCCGTGGAGGATGCGTTCGAGGCGGGCGCCGCAATCGCGCTTGATGGACGAAGCATGAACAACGCCCTGGCCTATCCCGGCATCTTTCGCGGGGCGCTGGATGCGCGGGCCAGGCGCATCACGCACGAGATGAAGGTCGCCGCCGCCGAGGCCCTCGCCGCCGCCGCGACCGATCAACTGTTGCCGGACATGCTCGACCATTCGGTCCACCAGCGCGTCGCCGCCGCGGTGGCAGGAGCATGGACACCGGCCGACCGAACGTTGGAACCCGTTTAGTCAATAGCCGGGGAGCGTAGCCCGCCGGCTATCCGACCCGCAGCACACCTCCGTATTCACACCGCCGCCATGGTGGCGCGCAGCGTACCGATCACGGGGACAATGACCTCAATTGCACCGTCGATCTCTTCCGCGGTGGTGTCACGGGAAAGGCTGAAGCGAATCGAGCCCGCGACCAGTTGGTCCCCAAGACCCATCGCCAGCAGCACCGTTGAAGGCTCCATAGACCCCGACGAGCATGCTGCTCCAGCCGAGGCGCACACGCCTCGCTCCGAAAGCATCAAGAGGATCGCCTCAGCCTCCAACTTCGCAAAGGCGATGTTGGAGGTGCTCCACAATCGCGGCGCATCGCCGCCGATCACCGTTGCCTCGCCCACCGCGCCGAGAATCCGCTGCTCAAGTGAGTCGCGGAGCGTGCCCAGCCGCCGGCGATCGTCACCGGCCAGCCAACGCTTCGCCAGCCGGGCCGCCACGCCGAGCCCGATGATGCCCGGCACGTTCTCGGTGCCACCGCGGCGCTCCCGTTCCTGCGGCCCGCCGATGAGCTGCGGCTCGATCCGCACTCCGCTACGAACGTACAGCGCGCCGATGCCCTTGGGCCCGTGGAACTTGTGCGC
>JAPUKX010000345.1 GCA_027295435.1 Planctomycetota bacterium
ATGGATGTACAACCGCGCGGGTTCCTCGGGTGATGCCCGGATATAGGAGTTCAGCCCCAGGTTGCCCAGGATGAGATCCGGGCGCCCGTTTCCCCGCAGGTTGACCACCGTCACGCTATTCCACCAGCCGTTCGTGCCCGAGAACCCAGCCTCGGCGGTGCGGTCCACGAAACGGCCATCCTGTTGCCGAAAAACACGGATCGGCATCCACTCTCCCGCGACGATCAGGTCGAGTTGGCCATCGTCGTCATAATCCACCCATGCGGCCGAGGACACCATCCCGGCCTCGGCCAGCGCCGGCGCCTGCTCGAGGGTCACGTCGCGAAACCGCCCCGTGCCGTCATTCTGCAGCAGGTAGCTTCGCGGGATGAGGCCGTATTGGCGTGACACGACCCGGCCGCCCACGAAGAGATCGAGGTGGCCGTCCCCGTCGAAGTCACCCGGCACCACGCAGGAGCCGTTCTCGAAAAATACCGGGAGGCGACCCTCGGACCGGTGGAACTCGCCGTTTCCGTCGTTGACGTAGAGGCGGTCCCGCAATGGCTCGTGATCTCCCCAGAACTCGTTCCCGCCGCTCACGACGTAGAGGTCCTGATACCCGTCGCCGGTGGCGTCGAAGAAGACCGCGTCGACGTCTTCGTGCAGGCTGTCGGCCTGGAAGACGCGCTCATTGGTGCGGCGGAACGCACCGTCACGCGTCTGGACCAGAAGCTGTCCGGCCTGCCACTTGGCGCCGCCGACGTAGATGTCGTCCAGGCCATCGCCATTCACGTCACCGATGGCGAGGGCGGGTCCTTCGGTGGAAAGCTGGTGCGGGATGAACGGCTCGCGGTTGTAGTCGAAGAACGTGTTCTCATTGTGTTTGAAGTCGATAGCGAGCCGGGTCGTGAGGTCCGCGAACAGCGGCTGCCGCGCCGGCTCCTCCTGATACGCATACCTGCCGGCCGCATCCTCCTGAGAGAGCGTGATGGTCTGGTCGACCGCCACATCCGTCAGTACCTGATAGCGACGATCCGGCCAGATGACGACCAGCGAGTCTATCAGGGAGGAAGCCCCCAACCCGAAATGCAGGCGAGGATCGACGGACGACTGGAATCCGCGGGTTGGCATCTGTTCCAGCAGCTGCATCATGCCGTCATGTGCGATGATGACCTTCGCGCCGATGCCGGCCGTATTCGCCCCGGATCCCCGCAGGCGTACTGTCAGGTAATGGTGCCCATTGATCTCGCGCACGCGGCTTCGGTAGATGCCGGCAGGCGCACTGATGTTGTTCAGCACCAGATCGAGCGCGCCGTCGTTGTTCAGGTCTACGTAGACGGCGCCGGTTGAGAACCCCGGCTGGGCCAGGCCCCACGCGTCAGCCATGTTCGTGAAGGTCAGATCCCCGTTGTTCCGGTACGCGTAATTGGGAAGGGGGATCTGGGACATGCGCTCCAGAAGCGCCGTCAGGAGCTCTTCGGTGATCTCCTGTTCCAGCGACGCCTGGACGGCGCGGTCGGCCACGTAGCTGATGTAGTCCAGGTCGTTCGGCCGCCGGTAGATGCCGTTCGTGACGAAGAGGTCCTTGTAGCCATCGTTGTCCAGGTCGGCGAAGAGCGCAGCCCAACTCCAGTCGGTCGCATACACGCCGGCCAGATAGCCGATTTCGCTGAATCGGCCCTGGCCGCGATTCACCTGCAGCGTGTTCCGTGCGTACTGGGGATGATAGCCGGCCTGGAGCTTCAGGTGATAGACGTTGAAGTCTTCGGCATTGGCAGAGCTCTTGAGGACCTCCTCCCGTTCCGGAAGCATGTCGAGCACCATCAGGTCCGGTCTGCCGTCGTTGGTGAAGTCGGCGGCATCGACGCCCATCGAGGAACGGCTGGTGTGCCCGGTCGATGTGGCGATCGATTCGGTGAACGTGCCGTCGCAGTTGTTGAAGTAGAGAAAATCACTCTCATGAAAGTCGTTGGCCACGAAGACGTCGGGACAGCCATCGAGATTCAGGTCGCTGACGATCACGCCCAGGCCGTATCCTTCGACGCCGCCGAAGATGCCGGAGGCTTGGCTGACATCCACGAACCGGTTGCCGTCGTTCCGGAAGAGGCGGTCGCCTGCCCTTGGGTGACGCACCTCGCGCTGCGGGTTCCAGATACTCCCGCGCTCGGCGTGGGAGGGCGAATGGTTCAAGAGGTACATGTCCAGGTCGCCGTCTCCGTCATAATCGAAGAAGGCGGCCTGGGTCGAATAGCCGACGTGCTCGAGCCCGTATTCCGCGATCCGGTCGGTGAAGGTGCCGTCGCCGTCATTGATGTACAGCACATTCCGGCCGCGCAGCGTGAGATGGGTGACGGTCGAGACGTAGATGTCGAGGTGCCCGTCGCCGTTGACGTCGGCCATCGTGGCGCCGGTCGTCCAGCCTTGGGCTCCCCCCACACCGGCCCGCTCCGTGATGTCTTCGAACCGGTAATCGCCCTTGTTGCGATAGAGCCGGTCGGGACCGAGGTTCGACGTGAAGTACAGGTCTACCAGGCCGTCGCCATCAACGTCGCCGGCGGCCACGCCACCCCCGTTGTAGTAGTTCAGATAATTGAGGATGTTGATCTCGGGCGCTTCCGGCAACTCGTTGACGAACGTCACCCCGGTCACTTCCGTGGGGAGAAGCTCGAACAGCGGCGGGGTGCGGTTACAGCCGACTACGACCAGCACAACCGCAGCGAAGAGTAGCCTAATACTGCGTTTCATAACGACGGTCCGAGCGTTCACCGCGGAGAACGCGGAGAACGCGGAGGTCATTGAGGAAGATCATTGACGAGCCGGCGGAGGCCCGCTCATTCACGTTCATCTCAGCGTCCTCGGCGATCTCTGCGGTGAATAGTCACCGCAATCCCGGCCCGGGTACCAGCAATGTATGGAATCCGTGGCATGGAGTTCACCTGCCGTCTAGCGTGCCGGCCGAATCCGAATCGCTTGTCCTCCTCCGGGGGCCAACGAGAGGGTGAGGCGCGACCCCGCATCGACGGGACGCTCAGAGATCTCAATGGCCAGCGGGTTGTGCAGCCAGTGCGCCCCAGGCCCGTCCGCATAGATTTCGGCCACGTAGCTACGGCCAGGGGCGAGGAACGAGAGCGGGATCTCCAGCGTGCGGGCTTCCTCGTCGGTGATGGCGCCCACGTACCAACTCTCGCCGTCACGCTCCTGGCGCGCGACCACCACGTAGTCGCCGATCTTGCCGTCTAGCACGCGCGTGTCCTCCCAGTCCACCGCGACGTCTCGGATAAACTGGAACGCGGGCTGGTTCACGTAATTCTCAGGCAGGTCCGCCGCCATCTGGAGGGGCGAGTAGAGCACCACGTAGAGCGCGAGCTGTTTCGCGAGGGTCGTGCGGAGCCGCGGCTGCTGGGGGCTTCGGGGCGTGCCGGTTTCGCTCTCAATCAGGATGTCGAACACCCCGGGCGTGAAGTCCATGGGCCCGGCGAGCATGCGCGTGAAGAAGAGGATGGTCTCGTGCTCCGGCGGGTTGCCCCCGTCGCCCGCCCAGGCGTTGTACTCCTGCCCGCGCGCCCCTTCACGCGACAGCATGTTCGGATAGGTCCGGCGTTCCCCCGTGTCGTTGATGGGCTCGTGGGCGTCGATCATGATCCCGTGGCGCGCCGCCGCTTCGATCACCTTCCTCCAGTGCCGCACCATGTACTGCCCGTGGTGTGCGTGGCCCTCCCGGGTACGATCTCCCACATAGCCGGTCTTCACGGCGCTCATGCCGAGCGACTCGTAGAGCGCGAACCCATCCTCCAACTGCCGCTCGTAGTTCTCGATACCCATTGACGTCTCGTTGTGGCCGATCAGCTCCACACCTCGCTCGCTCGCGTAGGCGGCGACCGCTCCCAGGTCGAAGTCGGGATACGCCTCCGTAAAGGAAAACACGTCCCCATTTGCCAACCAGTCGCCGTCCCACCCGCGGTTCCATCCCTCGATCAGCACACCTCCGAACCCGTTCGCGGCCGCGAAATCGACATACCGCTTCGCGTTTTCCGTCGTCGCACCGTGCTTGAGCCCGGAGCCCCAGGTCATGGTACCGATGTGCATGCCCCACCAGATGCCCATGTACTTCATCGGCCGGATCCAGCTGACGTCCTCCAGCGCGTTCGGTGGATTCAGATTCAGGCCAAGCACCGAGGGCGCCAAGTCGGCCGCCTGGTCCGCCACCTGGATCGTGCGCCAGGGGGTTGCGAACGGCGTGCGGCCCCGGACTTTCACTCCATCGTCCCACGGCGCGAGGTAGGTGCG